>JAFGBY010000115.1 GCA_016932915.1 Acidobacteriota bacterium
CACCCCCCTTAGAATTGTCGTTAAACATTATAATGAGAATGGTGAAGAAGTATGGGTGGAAAATAAGCTAGTTGTGGATTTAAGTTACAGTGCGGATACAGGCCAGTTGCGAATTACAACCCTCAATAACGGTGACGTTATGGTCTGTTGGAAAAATGACTTCAGTACAATTTATGGAATACGTTGCGACAGTAATGGTAACCTAATTACCGGGTGGCCGTCATCAGGAAAAGCTATAGCAGAATCCGGAGTTAAAATTAATGGAGTCCGTATGGAGGGAGATGGCTCCGGAGGTGTTTATATCGCATGGCTTGATGATCAAAATAAAAGAATATCTGTGACCCATATTGATCAAAACGGAAATACTTCAGTGGGATGGAGTATCGAGGGTAAACTTGTCAGCTCCGCAAACGGTACTGCTGGCGACTTTGAAATAGCGGCCAGCAGTGATGGGTCGCTCTATATTGCATGGCAAGAAATGAGAGGCACAACGGAAGACAGTATATATCTTCAAAGACTGAATCCGGATAGTACTATTTCTTCAGGTTGGAACAGTGGAGGTATGCTGGTTGCGCCGCTCTCCGTCTCAGAGGATCAGATTCAACCGCAACTGACAGTCGATGAGGCTGATGGAGTTTACATAATATGGAAGGACTATAGAGATTCTTATGCTAACCTTTACGCTCAGAGAGTTGATAAGGATGGTGTAGTAAATCCTTCGTGGAGCTTAAATGGTACTCCTTTCTGTCTTGCATGGAATTTTCAGCATGAACATCGGTTGATCAATACAGAGAGAGGAGGGATTATCGTAACCTGGTCGGATTATCGGAATAATGTTGCATATGATATTTACGCACAACGGATTTGCCCATCTTCAGCGCTTGGGAATTGCGCAAATGACAACATTCTTCCAAAACCTGTTATAGAATCAAACTGTAAGGGATGTTCCGTTCCTTTTAATATAACGTTTGACGGTTCAGCTTCGACAGATCCTGATGGAACCATAGAGGAATATGAATGGATTATTGGTAATGAATCTTGGCATACCGTATCTTTTACCAAGTCCTTTACTGTAAGCCCACAGAGATTTTATACAACTGGTGATGTTACATTATGGGTGAGGGATAATACGGGAGACTGGTCAAAAACAGTATCTCCATATTATATCTTTCCAACAGATACAATTTCTCTTGAGTTTAAATTACATCCCAATCTTATAAAAGCGCGGGGTAAGGGAACTTTATATATGAAAGCAGCGGTACTAACTAATGCTGTACCACCACTTGGACAATGGGATCCTTTTTTGTTTGATCTTGGCTTGAAGTTCACTGTAGATAATGGCACTCTTTCTGGTGATTCGTTGTTTGAGGATTTCTCAGGTTATTACTACCAGGATGTAATATCAGGAACAGAAGGGACCGCAAGACTCTGCTGCTATCTATGCGGGCTCGATGAATTCTGTTTAACTGCTACTTATTACTGGCCTCAACCTCCAGTAAATATTGTTGCCGAAGCAAGGCTTGAACGTTCGCTTTTCCTGGCAAGGTTTTATTCAACTGTAAACTGGGAAGCAAATCCAGCACAGGTGTATTCTCCTTTAAATTACAATATATACAGATGTTATGACAGTGGAGAAATGATTCTTGCCGGAGTTGTTCCGGTAACACAATTTACATTCAGTGAAATCTATTATGGGCGACCGGCATCTTCTTATGCGGTAACATCAATAGATTATGATGGGGACGAAAGCGATCCAGCATATGTCGATATAATGATAGTGGATCAGTAATCAGATGATGGGATTCACACCCATCTGAAGGTAGGCTTCTCTGCGTAGCTGGCCTAATTCACCTGTGGAAATATCTCTTGGATGAGCGAATCCGCTGAGGTCGAACATTTTTTTAATCTGGCTTGGACGGTCACTCATGATAATCACCTTGTCCCCGAGTTGGATTGCCTCATCAATGTCATGTGTGATAAAAAGGATAGTCTTTTTAAATATTGCCATCAAATTCAGCATTTCTTCTCGCATCAGGCATCTGGTCATAAAATCGAGAGCAGCAAAAGGCTCGTCCATAAAAAGAATTTCGGGATCAAGCGCAAGCGCTCTTGCCAGCTCAGCAAGGCGCCCCATACCGCCGCTGATCTGGTGTGGGTAATAATTAACGAAATTCTGGAGATCAACCATCCGGAGGTATTCAATCATCTTTTCTTCAAGAGTATTTTTATCTACTCTTTTTTTCAAAGCAGATTGTATATTCTGTCCAACTGTCAACCAAGGCAATAAGGAATTCTGCTGGAATATAAACATCCGGGATGCATCAGGCCCCGTCACTTTTTTACCATCAACCTTCACAGATCCTTCCGATGGTATATCGAAACCTGATATAATATTAAGAAGTGTAGATTTACCACATCCGGAATGACCGATTATCATTATAAATTCACCTGGTTCAACGTTGAAACTTATATTATTAAGGACAAGATTCTCTTCCCCGTATGGGACATTTTTTGCAGAATTACGGGAGCGTTTACGCCGTTCTACGAATACTTTAGTTACATTTTCAACTTCAATCTTGTACTGGTTACTTGGCATGGACGTGTCCCCACTTCAGACTCTTTAATCTTTCAAGTTTTCTTATCGCTTTATCAAGAATTATACCAATGACACCGATAATAATCATCCCATCAATTACCCAATCAAGCCTTAATGCATTCCTAGCATCGATTATCAGGTAACCCAGGCCTGATTTTACTGCGATCATTTCCGCTGCGACAACAACGAGCCACGCTATACCGAGTGATAATCTAAGGCTTACAATAACTGAGGGGAGGGTTGCAGGTAGTACAACTTTGAACATCATTCTTGGTCCCGAGTAACCGATATTTTGTGCTGCGCGGATGTATAAAGGATTGATTCCATTCACCGCGCTAACCGTGGAGACAACCATTGGAAAAAATGATGATAAAAATATTAAGAATACTGCTGGTGGATCACCGATCCCAAACCATATAAGAGCCAGGGGAATCCATGCAAGAGGCGATATCGGCCTTAAAAACTGAAGCAGGGGATTAGTGATATTTTGAAGGCCTTTATTCCAGCCAAGAATTAAACCGATTGGGATAGCTGTGAGTACAGCAATATACCAGCCTACTGTAACCCTGAATAAACTTGCAATGGAGTAATCGATTAGCCTGCCATCACTGAACAGCTCCCACATTCCCCGCGCAACACTTGCTGGAGAAGGAAGATTTTTCTCGGATATCAAACCAAGATTAATCGCCTCGAACCAGATTATTACAATGATTATAAATCCGAGTAGAGGGTAAATAAATTTTATAAGGGCAGTTTTATACTTCATCAATTACATCCTACTAAAGGTCCCTCTTTCTTTCGATTTAACTTTACGGATTATAACCATTGATATTTCAGGGGTCAATTATAAATTTACGATTATGAACAATTAAATACATGAAGCATGATAGTTCATTTAATCACGGAGTTAGGTTATAATAAATATATGAAAATAAAAATGAAAACCATTGTATTGATTCTCCTGGTAGTTTTATCCGCAGAATATATGTTTGCGCAGACAAGCGATAACACAAGTTTTTTCCATGTAAAGATATTTGTCAACGACGAACATACAAAATCCCTATACCGGATAAAAAAAGGTGACCTGATTTATCTGGAATCCAATCCTATAATTCCATATATCTTCAGGGGCGGTAGTTCGGTAATCGTAAGGATTGATGACGATGGATTGGTTAAAATTAATTCTCTGGCAAGTGGGATTATATTAACCTCAAAGAATCGTAAACTACTCTCTGAGAACACTCTGATCAGATATATTGTAATTACCGATTCGAAGATTATAGATGATGACCTGATAACCCAGCTGCTGACCTTGAGATCGCCATCATTCTATATTGTATTTCAAAATTGCAAATTGACTGATAAAGATTTGCAGAAGTTCGAACCACTTAAAAGTAAAATAAAACTTCTTGGACTTCAGAATTCGACTCTAACAAAATGCGATACCACAGTTGACCTTGGTAGTATTCAACATTATCTCTTCATCGATTCTAAGTATTATCCCGGTAACTTGAATAAGGTTATTGGAAACCGGATGCCGAACAGCCTGGCTCTTGTCAACACTGAACTCAGCCTCGAAGACCGCAATTATATCAAGTCTCTCAATTCCCTCAGGGAGCTTAACCTAAGAGGTTCTAATATCGATGATGAGAATGTTTCTTTTATCGAGCCCTTGTATCTATTGAATGAATTAAATCTGGCAGATACCTCTATTAGTGACAGAACGATTGAAAGGATCCAGAGAAACCAGTCATTAATGACTTTGGATATATCGGGTACAAAAGTAACAGATGAAGGCCTTGATTACCTGCCGTCTCTTTTCAGGTTATGCAGACTTGATATGCGAAATCTAAAATCCACAGAATTGAGTAAAGGGCTTTCGGAAATCTCCCGTCTCGCTCATCTGCAGCTATTGGATCTAAGCGGAAGCAGGATAAATCCGAAATACCTGAGGTCTTTATATCAATGTAGTTTCCTGCAACGTCTGGTTCTTTCATCAACAAATCTCTCTGACAGGGAAATCCGTTACTTACGAAATATACAGATGCTAAAGGAATTATACCTCGATAACAACAATATTACCGGTGATGGGCTCAAATATCTTAGTACGTTACCTAATTTAAGGATACTTGATCTAACCGGCAATCGTATCAGTGGAAAACAACAGCAATATCTGCGTGATCTGCCCAACCTCGAAAGGCTTATCCTGACAGGGAATGATATAGATAAATACGGCATTTCTCTTTTCAGACAGCTCAAGCAGCTGGCTTATCTCGATATTTCAAATACTAAAGTAGGTGATGATTCAGCGGAATTTATTATCGATATACCGTTGCTGAATACGCTTGTTATTAAGGATACTTCATTTTCTGATCTTGCCATTGCGAAGCTTAAAGAAAGATCGCCACTCCTGAATATTGTCCACTAGAGGACTTCTTTGAGGAATTGCCCCGTATAGGATTTGGCGATTGAGGCTATTTTTTCAGGTGTGCCTTCGCCTATAAGGTAACCACCCCTGTCTCCTCCTTCAGGCCCAAGATCGATTATCCAATCCGCTGTCTTGATTACATCCAGGTTATGTTCAATCACTATTACTGTGTTGCCCATATCCCTGAGTTGATGAAGAATTGCCAGGAGCTTCTTGATATCATCGAAATGAAGCCCGGTGGTCGGTTCGTCCAGAATATATAAAGTCTTTCCTGTCGAAAGTTTCGAAAGTTCCCTTGATAACTTGATTCGTTGAGCTTCACCACCGCTGAGTGTTGTGGCAGGCTGTCCTAGCTTGATATATCCCAATCCGACATCATTCAGTGTCTCCAGCTTCCGTTTGATCCTCGGATGGTTGTCAAAGAATTCGAGAGCCTGTGAAACTGTAAGGTCAAGGACATCAGCAATAGAGAGTCCTTTGTACTTGATATCGAGCGTTTCCCTGTTATATCGTTTCCCCTTGCAAAGATCGCAAGTCACATATACATCAGGAAGGAAGTGCATCTCTATTTTAATAACGCCGTCACCTTTACAGGTCTCGCATCTCCCGCCTTTTACGTTGAATGAAAATCGCCCTGCTTTATAACCTCTAACTTTAGATTCCGGAACCTGGGTGTATAAATCTCTAATTTCTGTGAACAGTCCGGTGTAGGTCGCCGGGTTAGACCTCGGTGTGCGTCCGATAGGTGATTGATCGATATCGATTACCTTGTCTATATTCTCAAGCCCTTCAATTGTTTCGTACGGGCCGGGTTCATCGGTTTTTAATCCCTGGAATCTTGCAAGGGCAGGGTAGAGAGTCTCGTTGACGAGTGTGCTTTTCCCAGAGCCGGATACGCCGGTCACAGCAATAAAACAGCCCGTGGGGAAGGCAATATTTACATTTTTCAGGTTATGATGACTGGCGCCATTGATCTTGATAAATTTATGATTGGGATTAACTCTTTCAGTTGGAATCTCAATTTTCATATTCCCTGAGAGGTACTGACCGGTAAGGGAATTCTTACATTCAAGTATCGCTGACGGCTCTCCAGCGCAAACGATCTCACCTCCGTGCACTCCTGCTCCCGGGCCGAGGTCAACCACCCAATCAGCAGATCGGATAGTCGCTTCGTCATGCTCTACAACGATAACAGTGTTCCCGAGGTCACGCATCTTTTTTAATGTATCCAGCAGTTTATTGTTATCTCGCTGATGCAGGCCGATGCTTGGCTCGTCGAGGATATAAAGAACACCAGTTAATGAAGAACCGATCTGTGTAGCAAGGCGGATACGCTGTCCTTCGCCACCTGATAGTGTTGCCGCTTCTCTATTTAGTGAAAGATAATTAAGTCCGACATTCTCAAGGAAGTGAAGCCGTTCATGTATCTCTTTGAGTACACGGTCTGCGATTTTCTGATCCATAGTGTCAAGATTAAGATGTGAAAAAGTTTCCAAAGCTTCGGCAATACTCATATCCGTAAATTCGCTGATGTTTTTCCCGTCCACCTTAACAGCAAGTGTTTCTTTTTTAAGGCGTTTCCCACCGCATTCTGTGCAGGGATTGAAGGACATATATTTTTCCAGTCCTTCGCGAATTGCCTCGGAATTGGTCTGCTTATACCTGCGGGTAAGCCAGTTCATAACGCCTTCGAATTTTCTTTCTGCTGAATAGAAAAGATTTTCACGTTCCAATTTAAATTTTATAGGCTTATCGGTTCCGTATAGAATGGCCTGTTTTGCGCTGTCCGGTAAATCCCTGAACGCTGCATTAACATTAAAATCAAGGGCTTTACCGAGGTCTTTGAACATATGCAGCATCCATCCGTCGCTGTTGGATGAAGGCCATGGTGCAACCGCTCCTTCCATCAGGGATAGTGATTCATCTGGGATCACCTTGTCTTCCGAGAATTCATGCATCTTTCCCAGTCCGGAACAGCGTTTGCATGCGCCGAATGGGGAATTGAATGAAAACATTCGTGGAGTCAGTTCAGGTAATGATATGCCACATTTAATACAGGCAAGTTTTTCTGAATAAATCTTATTTTCGCCCGTTTCAGCATCCTCAATTATCACTAGCCCTTCAGCCAGCCGAAGTGCGGTTTCGATAGAATCGGTTAAACGGGATTCAATACCGTCTCTTATTTTCAGGCGGTCTATAATGACATTGATATCATGTTTCTTATTTTTATCGAGTTCGATCTCTTCAGAAAGTTCCTTCACCTCTCCGTCAATCTCCGCGCGTGTATAACCCGAACCGGCGAGCTCTTTCAGCTGCTTTCGATATTCACCTTTTTTGCCCCTGATTATCGGGGATTTAATTATAATCCTAGTATCTTCTCCAGAAGAGAGGACAATATCGACAATCTGCTGCGCGGATTGAGAAGTGATTGGGTCACCGCATTCAGGGCAATGAGGTTTGCCGATACTGGAGAATAGTACCCTGAGATAATCGTAAATCTCAGTAATTGTGCCGACCGTTGAACGCGGATTCCGGCTGACAGTCTTCTGTTCTATCGATATTGCAGGGGACAGGCCTTCGATTGATTCAACAGCAGGTTTTTCCATTTGTTCAAGGAACTGCCTTGCATAGGCTGAGAGGGATTCCACATACCTGCGCTGGCCTTCGGCATAGAGTGTATCGAATGCAAGTGATGATTTTCCTGAACCGCTCAAGCCGGTTATTACTATTAACCTGTCGCGGGGCAGCTCAAGGTTGATATTTTTAAGGTTATGCTCTGCGGCGCCCTTTATGATAATAAATTTCTGTCCCTGGTATTCTTCCATTCTTCAACATCCGTTAGCAAGGTTAGTTATTGTAATGCTATGCGTTCTAAGAACAATAGCTTATTAAAATAATTTTAAAATTAATTGTTACTAATCTCTTTTGCTATTCATCGGTAGCTAATTTATACCGTTTTTGTGACACCGTTATGTCAGGTTTGAAAAAACGTACATAGTTTTTTGCGTATCTATTCTCAAAAGATGGCTGGCGTATCCAATTCTTTAATGATATTAGAGAAATAGATATGGAACCGAATAATATTCTCTCCGTTATATACAAAGTATTTAGGTATTAGAGTTTTATTCATTTATATTTGGAGGTAACTATATGTTAAGGAAGGGTGTAGTATTAAGTATTTCTATTTTATTAATCCTTTGTTCCAGTCTGTTTGCTGCGCTGGAGATCAATACTCAGAAAGTTGGGGACAACATCGTTGTTTTCATGGTGGATTATAAAGGCGGATCTACAATTGCTATAAATACGGATAAAGGGATAGTTGTAGTTGATTCGAATATGTCTTATGAAACAGCCGGTAATATAAGAAATAAAATTGAAAAGATGTTCCCCGGTAAAAAGATAGCTTATCTGATCAATACCCACAGCCATTTTGATCATAACATGGGAAATCAGGTTTATACTGATGTTCCAATAATAGCGCATGAGAATGTTATTGAGGAAATCGTAGAGACGTTCAAGGATATAGATACAATGAAGGATAGGCTCGCAAAATCCATTGTTCGTTTGGAGGAGGCGATAAAAAAGAACGAAGATTCACCGGATGATATTAAAATTTATAAACGGATGAAAAATGAATGGGAGCAAGGTGTAAAGGATATGAATGCGGACTTCAAGCTTGTTTATCCAAACTTGCTCTTTAATGATAAAATAAAAATGGATATGGGTAATATCACTCTGGAATTAGAGTATTATCCGAGCGCCCATACGAACAGCGATATAATTATCTATATTCCACAGGAGAAAGCTCTATTGACGGGTGACCTTTTCCTGAGCTACCAATATGCGGTTCTTGTCAATCCTCAGGGAAAGAGTTTCCCAGTCGAGAAATGGTTGGATATGCTTGATGACTACTTGAATAACAAGGAAGTAAAATACGTCATTACAAGCCATGGCTCGATTAATGATATCGATTTTCTTAAACTGAGAAGAAAATATATCTCTGATATCTGGGAAGATGTAAAGAAAGCATATAGTGAAGGCGCGGAGCTTAAAGCGGTTGAAGAATCACACACAGTTGCGAAGAAATATCAGTATATAAAAGAAACCGGTTTCGCCGATGATTATCTAGAATTTGTCCACAAAGGGATCATAGATAAATTCTGGTTTGAACTCGAAAGAAGAAAAACAGAAAAATAGTAATTACACACGAAGTTTTAGTAATAAGGAGCGCTGAATTATACGGCGCTCCTTAATGTTTGTGCCATCAATACATCTCTTGACGGACGGTTGGTTATACGTTATTAATGCCTCATTAGAGTGAAGGAAGTAAACAGTCCATGCGTATTGACCGTCTGCTGGCAATTACTATCATGATGCTGAACCGTGACCGGGTTTCGGCAAAGGAGCTCGCTGACCATTTCGAAGTCTCTATACGTACCATTTATCGAGATATTGAAGCAATGTGTCTTGCGGGGATTCCGGTTGCCTCGTTCTCGGGTAATACAGGTGGTTATGGGATAATGGATAACTACCGGTTGGATAAAAGGCTGCTCACAGATGACGATATGGTTGCGCTTCTGTCGACCCTTAAAGGCGTGAATCGAACCCTGGAAGACAATAACATCACAGCCGTTATGGAAAAGATCAAGAGCATGGTTCCTCGTGGTAAAAGCGGGGATTTTATGAAATCGGTTGAGCATATGATTATTGATATCCAGCCATGGGGCGAGAACCCAGCGCTTAAGAAAAAACTGAGCCTGCTCAAAAGTGCCATATCATCCAACCATTTGCTTGAATTTGAATACCAGGGTGGCTACAGAAGGGGAAAAACAAAACGCATTGTCGAACCGATGACACTACTCAATAAAAGCTATGCATGGTATCTCTTCGGATACTGCCGTTTGAGGAGTGACTACCGTTTCTTTAAATTGACAAGGATGAGGAACATCCAGCTGCTAAAAGGGACATTCGAAAGACGAGAGCAATCATACGCTGATCATCTTAAAGCATTCGATCCGCCAGGGCAGGAAATGGATATTGTCCTTAAATTCTCTTCCGAGGCAGATGCTTTCATCGAGGATTATTTTGAGGATGCCCAGGTAAAAAGAGAAACAGATGGTAGTATAATAGTATATACAACCTTACCGGAACAGGACTGGATTTATGGCTGGGTTTTGAGCTTTGGAGATACTGTTGAATTGCTGAAGCCAGAACATCTCCGGCAGGAAATTGCAGAAATTGCAGAAAAAATCAGAAAAAAATATCAAACCTGACATACAGCTGTCATTACGATGTCATATAACTATATCGTTGATAATCGCTGATTAAGAGTTTCAGCGTGAGTTTAAAGATGTTCATCAAACTATGATTGGAGGAAAAGATGAATAGAATAGTTATTTTGATGATGATTTCCGCAATGATGGGTGTGCCGTTATTTGCGGGTGAACCGGTTGTAAAAGAGATCGAACCTTTCCATTATGCATGCCTTGAGGCGACTGGTTCATTCAACCAGATTCCAGCTAAAATTAATGATTTTATCAGTGCCTTCATGTCTCAGGGACTCCAGGCGCAGGGTGATTTGTTTGGGATTTACCTGAATGATCCATCGCAGGTTGCGGAAAAAGACCTTAAATGGCTTGTTGGTTTCAAGATTGCTGATGATGCAGCGGTTGCAGCTCCCCTGAAGAAGGATATGTTCAACTATACGAAGGCTATTTATTACACCCATAAAGGCCCATATGATACAGTTGGTAAGAGTTACGAGCTGATATACAAATTCATATATTCTAATGGATACAAACAGGCTGGACCGGGTATGGAACTCTACAAAAACGATCCAAACGAGGTTAAACCGGAAGATATCGAAACTGAAATAGTAATTCCCGTTTCGAAATAGTAACCGTACAAATAATCCTGTTAAACCGGCCTTTGCGCCGGTTTTTTTATTGCCTGAAAACCGGAAATGTTTCATTATAATAAAAACAGGAATTAAATATGGTGTGTGAACATCTAAGAGCATTGGAGAAAGACCTGATTAAAGCCGGGATAAAAGAAACCGCTCGCGGGCAGGTATGGACGGAGAATTGCCGCGAATGGGTCTACTTCGATGTGGTCCTGGATCTCGAGTCTCTATCCGCCAGGTTTCAATTCGATAAACACATAACCGTGCATGAGAACCTTGACCCGAAATCAGGAACAGAACGAGGTTTTTATTGTACAAAATGCCACGATGGCATAATGGGCTTGATAAAAGGTAGTAAAAAGTATTTATAAAAAATTTGGCTTTCGTGATTAATCGAAAGCCGTATATATTAAAAAAATCTTATTCATTCAATAACATCAATTGCAATCGTATAACGTCGCGGAACCGTAATTATCACTCTCGTCATATTCTTCCAGGGCATCTGTAGAATCCAGATGGAATTTAAACCAGGCTCCACATCCACATTTGCCTGAAACATAAATAGTTTTTCTGGAATATGGCGGAATCGGAGGGAGTGAGCCGCTTATGACCTGCCCCCATACATTTAAATCCCAGAGAATACCTGGAGGTGTTGCTGTTTTACCTTCATTATCAATTGTTATTATAACAGTAGCGCATTTATCGGATTTATACATTGAAACAAATTGGAATATATTTGTGCCGGACCAGCATTTTCTTACCTGAAAATCTGTAACATGTAAATTATCTAAAGATTTCTTTACACAATTTACTGCAGGTTCGGAGATGTTATCCTTTTCATTTGTTTCTGCAATGATGTTACCGGGATCCGCTTTCAGCACGAGTTTACAGGGTGGGAAAACATGTTTCATGAGGTATTCCGCTGTATATTCAACAGCGTCGCCCACCTTCATTTCTGCTCCTGTGTACATCTTTCTCATTTTTAAATTCACCGGTGGGAGATTGTTCAAGAGGACTTGAGCCTGGGGTGGAAAGGCTGATTTTCCTTCCCCGGTGTTACGTATCTGGAAAATAATAGTAAATGGTAATCCTACAACTGCTTCTTCATGAGAAAGATGGACATAATCAATTACAAAATTAGGTTTGAAGGCGAAAAGAGCAGGATCAACATTAGGAATCACTTCTCCAGTTAATACAGGAGGATTAGGATTTGGTATCATACCACTGCCTACATCAAACATGAATTCAATATAGTTATTTCCGGGATTGATATCCCCGGCTTTGTTGGTAGGGTCAATGTGAAAGCTTACCATATGTGCGCCTGAGGTTGCAGTCCATGTGAAAGAGACCGTTTGTGAGGCACCTCTCGGCATTGGTGGCAGCATTTGGTTGAAAGAGTTTTTCCCGTCGACAGTCACCACAACTTCAAATCCGGAAATAGCATCGCCTTTTGAGACTTTTAGTGTCGCAAAGAATGTGATAGACTGCCCGGCAGTAGGAGTAGAAGGATTCATAGTAATTTTTGAAGTCCACCAGGGATCTGTATTTGCAGTTATTATCCCAAGAGAAAATATAAAAATAGAAATAAATACGAAGAACAATTTTTTCATAGCCGCCTCCTTTTCTTTTAATATATTGTTAAACAATGAGAATTACTGTATTGCAGATTACAAAATGAGGATGTAATAAGATAAAAAAAGGAGGCTCAACTGAGCCTCCTAAAAGTTTTTTATAAAACCTTTTTACAGATTTACGAAAACAACAACGAGTGTATAGAGGATGAGTGATTCAATCAATACGAGACCGATGATCAAGGCACCTCTGATATCCTTTGTCGCTGCCGGATTTCTCGCGATTCCTTTACATGCCTGGCGTACTGCAACGGCCTGAGCCAGCGCGCCTACTGAGGATGCGATTGTCATTGCGATACCCGCAATGATAACCGCCCATTTTGCTACTTCAGGATTGGTCTTCTTGAGGTCGACCGAAGCTCCTGTTGTTCCTGTAGCAGTAGTAGTTCCCTCTGCAAAAAGGGTTGACGAGAAGAGCATAATCGCCAGCGCTAAAAGGATGAAGAGCGCAGTTCTTTTTTCCATAATGGAAATCTCCTTTCTTTTTTATTTTGCTTAATGCTCCTCATGAACAGCCAACGAAATATATATCGTTGTCAAGAGGACGAAAATATATGCCTGTATAAATGCCACGAATAAGCCGAGGCCGAGTATCGGGATCGGCAATAATAGCGGGATCATCCCGAAGAAAACAGCCGCCAGGGTATGATCTCCGAAGATGTTTCCAAAAAGACGAAGGGAGAGCGAAACAGGTCTGGAAGCGTGGCTGAGTATCTCGATCGGGGTAAGCAGGATGGCCATAAACGGGTTAGTCCCGGTGAATTGGAATACATAACGCGCGCGCAGGGCCTTCATACCGGTTATGTTGTAATAGAAAAATGTAATCATCGCCATACCAGCGGTAACGTTTATATTCTCGGTCGGTGATGTGAGGCCGGGGATACTCCCCGCCAGGTTCGAGAACAGTACGTATATTCCAATAGTCCCGACCATCGCCTGGTATCTGACACCGGAATTTCCCAGGTAGTCACGAAGCAGATTGCGAATAAATTCTACACCAACTTCAACGGTCTGCTGAAGTTTCGAGAAATTATCTTTATGCCACTTCTTTCTAAGTAATGTAAAAATAATGGCTGTCAATAATACGACGAAAGTCGCCATTATTGTATAATCCGAAGCCTCAAAGCCGAACAGATTCTTCAGTACCGGATTCACAAGTTTAGTAATTACTGAAGTCGCGTGGTGCATTAATCGTTCTCCGATAAGTTAATAAGCGTTTTTATTGAAACGGCTGTTACGCCGATTACTAACACCGATAATCCCAGCAAAAGAGCAAACGTGTTCAATTCACGCGCTGATAAAATAACATAAAGAAAACATCCTATCAAGATGAACCTGAATAGATACTTGAAGGGATTCGTTTTGACTTTTTCACTCTTCGCTGCGCGGTTTGTGAGCATTGTGATGATTTCCTTAAGCCATATAAAGTTTATAAGCATGACGGCTGCGCTGAGGAAGAACGTCAAACCGAACCAGAGCCCGAAAACAGGTGTGAGCACAGCAGTTCCTAAGATAGTAATAATGATTGATACGCGGCCGGTATCACGCACCATCGAGTCTTCATCGTTCCACAAGCCTTCAAATGCGCTGCTGAATATATTTTTAAGATTCATTCTGCTTCATTCCAAATGTCTATTAACGCAAAAGTCTTATTTTTCTTCCCTGTCCATACGGTCGATTTCTTTGAGCAGGGTACGAAGCGCGCCGGCGAAACCGAGGATCATGAAAACAAGCGCGAAAATTGGCGAACTATCCAACTTACCATCTAAGAAATTACCTATTATATAGCCAACAAAAAGTGCGACGGGGAACATAAAACCGAGGTAGCCGTACTTCGCGTAGGCTTTCATCCATTCGTTGTTATCGTTTTTCTTCATTTTAATGTTTTCTGCAATCCTGATTCTATCGTAAATCATCATCCATACAAGATTTAATATGATATATCCTCAGCCAATCTTTGATCTGCTTACTTCAGTATCTTTGCGATAAGAGAGTTAAATACGCTAGTACTATCACGAATCGAAAAACTGTTATTATAAATATTATTTAATAAACATTAGCATTACGGACTGAAAGCGGCGAAACGGCTTCTCGTAACCGGGTATAAAAACCGTGCTCGTTTTAAAACACATATCGGTCAATTGTACAAATTCAAAGCAACCCTTTATTCTTTTAACGTGTCTTAACTAATGGAGGAGACATATATGTTTAGATATAAAATAGTAACAATGATTCTACTGGTTTTGCTTTGTATCAATTGTGCCTCTTTATATGCTGATACGGATGAAAAATATAATACGAAGATCAGCGAGGCATCCAGGCTGAAAGATGAAGGCAAAACAGAAGAAGCGCTTAAAATTTATGAAGAGTTGCTTAAGGAATACCCGAGAGATATCGAATTAATTAAATCATGGTGCGGTCTTTTAAAAGGTATGAAAAAATACGATGAAATGCTGAATGGGATTCTGTATCTCGATAGTGTTCAAAAGATTACCGATCCTTCTCTATCAATCAGAATAACAGGTTACGCGATCGACCAGAATAAAATCGACCTTGCGATGAAATGGATGGAGAGAGCGGTGGAAAACGGCACAATCAATTTCCAGCAGTTCGAAATAGATGAAAAATTCCAGGTACTCAAAAACCAGCCGAAATGGGATGAGTTGATCCAGAAGATTAAAATGGATAATGTCGGCCTTTTTAAAGAAGCGAAGAATTTCACTGCTCCATTCATTGACGGCAAGAAACGTTCACTATCGGATCTCAGAGGGAAGATAGTTCTTCTGGATTTCTGGTCGATTGGATGCAAACCATGTGTTGAATCTATTCCCACATTGAGGGAAATGTACAATAAATATCACTCAAAAGGCTTGGAAATCATCAGCATTAGTATGAATACTGATTTTGAGAAAGTGCAAAAATTCATTGCTGATAATAAAATGCTATGGTTACATATTTTCGATGGTAAAGGATGGGATTCTGAGATCAGAACCCTGTATAATGTGCAATGGATTCCATCAGTCTGGATCATAGACAGGGATGGAAAGCTGATTTATTTTGGCGACAGGGAAGAACAAATAAAAAAGGAATTGACAGGAATCTTTGAGTCCAACTGAGCCTGACTGAAAGTTGTTGTCATAGCCTGTTTGGTCTGACCTCTTACTTATTCAATTGATTAGCCCGGGCGTTTTTAGGCTTATTGATCCGAAAGTGCTCGGGCTCTTTTATCGATTTTATAAATTTCATAATCTTTGAAGTTGTCGCCGTCTTTCTTCATTATAATGCATCCCAGGACTTTGATTCTAATTTATATCATCAACCATAGGAGACTTATTTATTATAAATATGGTCAATCTTTCATTTACCGACTTGAGTGTATCTGCGATAATAGAGCTAAATAGGGTCGAACAATCATGGATCGAAAAACTGTTTTCATTATTATCATTTTAATATTGTTGACTGGTATTCCAATGTATACAGGAGATGAAAAATCTGGGATTAAAATCGTACATGTTATTATTCCGCTGGCTGATTCCGAAAACCAGATGATAGGTTATGTTCCTCCCGGAATGGGGAACGGGGAGGATGCCGACAGAAACCTCTACTGGGGGGCAATGTACGGATTCCGGACGGTATTCAGGAAATCACCTGATTGGACAGTTGTTAAGAAGTGGAAAAACCCAAATGATTATGTGATCGAAAGGATTTTATTTAAACATATAAAACATGATGCTTATATACTGGCTGAGGCATACAGGGGAAGTAGGATGAAAGATGCTGTGATTGATTTTCTGACATCGGCTGCGGGAAAGCTGAAACTTCAGATTATGATAGAGCAGGGGAAGATAATCGACATTGGAAAGGATGCTGGACTGATCATCTTCGCAGGGCATAACGGGCTTCTTGATTTCACCCTGGATAAATATCCCCAAGGCGAAAAGGATAATAAAAGGCAAGCTATAATACTTGGATGCTGGAGTAAGCAGTATTTCTCGGATCCCCTTAAAGATACTGGAGCGTCTCCGCTTCTTTGGTCTACCGAAAGAATCGCGCCAGAAGGGTATATACTTGAAGCAGCAATAAAGGCCTGGTTGAGTGGGAAAAGTAATGAAGTTATCCGAGAGGCAGCAGCGAAAGCGTACAACAAGTATCAACACTGCGGTATAAGAGCTGCAAAACGGCTAATCGTTACCGGATACTGATATAACTTCCAAATCTTTGTAATCAATTTCTATAATTCAGACGTCTAGCTAAACCGGAGGAAAAATTGTATGTTTAAAAATAAATCATTTAAAATTCTGATAGTTTTCTCAATCCTTTTAAGTTGTGTAGTAGTGTTTGCTGGTACAAACGATAAGTACACTGTTTCTATGAATGAAGCTAAGAAACTCAAAGATGCCGGTAAACAGGAAGAAGCATTAAATATATACAAGGAGATGCTGAAAGAATATCCTGAAGATATTGAACTTAATAAATCCTGGTGTCTCCTGTTGTGGGATATGAACAAGAATGAAGAATTGCTCGAAGCTCTTCTTCGCTATGACAGTTTAAAACCAATTAAAAGTCCATATACATCGATGAAAATCACAGGTTTAGCAATAGACAATAATCAGATAGATCTTGCGATGAAATGGATGGAGAGAACTGTTGAAAATGGGACATTGAATTTCCAAAAATTCGAGATAGACGAAAAATTTCAGGTTCTTAAGAATCAGCCTAAGTGGGGTGAATTGATACAGAGGATTAAAGTGGATAATGTAGGGCTTTCTAAAAAAGCCAAAGATTTCACCGCGACTTTTATAGACGGAAAGGAATACTCACTATCGGATTTCAGAGGTAAGGTTGTCCTTCTGGATTTCTGGTCTATGACATGCAAGCCATGTGTGCAAGCGTTCCCGGTATTTAAGGAATTATACAATAAATATCATTCAAAGGGATTTGAAATCATTGGAGTCAACCTGAACGAGGATATTGAAAAAGTGAAAAACTTTTTAAAGGATAATGAAATACCCTGGCTCAATATTGCAGAGGGAAAAGGTTGGGATTCCAAAATCAAGAATCTTTATAACATGCAGTGGCTGCCATCGATCTGGATTATAGATGGTGAAGGAACCCTGATTTACTTTGGCGACAGGAAAGAACAAATCAAAGATAAACTGATATCAATTTTTGAATCAGACTAATGTAATAATATAAATCGATGCATTAAGTATATAATTGGAGTAAGCAGACTGGATTATATAAAATAAAAACGGTTGTCAAAGCCTTTAAAGTATTTTATCCTGACCCATATTCAGGGGAATCAGATGATAATATTGCATGTATTAACCGGGGCTGGATTAATAATACTTGTCGGCTACATCGCAGAATTTATCTTCAAAAAGTTATTCATCCCGGATGTACTTTTTCTTATATTCATAGGTTACTTGATTAGCCCGGGCGTTTTTGGGCTTATTGATCCAAAAACGCTCGGGATGTCAGCCTCGATATTCACTACATTCACTCTTTTATTCCTTTTATTTGTTGGCGCGTTGCATATCGAGCTCCATTCGTTTCTGCGAGGGATCGGCTCAGGTTCATTCATCGGATTTATGAATTTCCTGATATCCGCAATAGTTATCGCAACGGTTTTCATGCTGTTTAAATTTGATTTCCTTATGTCACTGATGTTCGGTTGCGCGCTTGGCGGAATATCTTCGGCGTTCGTTATACCTGTTATCACACAGCTGGGGCTTTTTGAGTCAGATGAAGAGCTCTATACAATACTGACTCTTGAATCCGCAATCACGGATGTTTTCTCGATTATTTTTACTCTTTCCATGATGGAATTGATTATTATCCGGACGGTGAATCCAAAAGCGATTGCAATGCAGATCCTGGCGCAGCTTGGAATCGCAGCGCTAATCGGTATCACTGTGGCTGTAATTTCATGTTTTGCCGAAGGAACTCTTTACGAGAGCGATAGATATTACATGATGACGATAGCCGCTCTGCTACTAACATACAGTATCACCGAATATCTTGGCGGGAACGGGGCAATAGCGGTACTCTTCACTGGCTTGATGCTGAACAACTCGAAGTACGTTTTCAAGGCGCGCAATGCGGTTATATCATTCTTCAGTAAAGAAAAACCGCCGCTACGGCCTGACACAGTCTCGAAGAGAGAGAAACTTTTTTATGACGAGATTTCCTTTTTCTTGAAGACTTTCTTCTTCGTTTACATTGGAATGCTCCTAAATTTCTCGAGCTTTAGAGTAATACTGATTGCGTTCATTGCTTCAGCCGTAATCCTGGGTGCAAGACAATTTGGTGCAAAATTTCTAGGACCCAAATATGACATGTATCAACACCAGCTTGTAGCATCGGTTTACGCGCGCGGGCTCGCCCCAGCGGTTTTGATGCAGATCGCTGTTGAGAAGGGCGTTATCACGGACTCATCCGCTGTCGATGTGGTCTACCTCGTCATCGCCCTGACAATCCTTTTCAGCTCGATCCAGATATTTATATTCAAGAAAAAGGCAAATAGCCAGGTTACTGAGAGTGTATAAAAATACCGGACACATCAAATTATGATGTATCCGGTAAAAAGTTTCTGATTGTTATTTTATCTATAAATTCTCAAGCGAAGTCTTATAGATTGCCTAAGTAGGTTTATCTATTATGATATCATCTGCCTTAATGTACATCTATGTTTTTTTCCTTCGTATTGTTGTTTTCATTGCTTTCATCCACTTCATTCCTGGCATCAATGACTAGCTTGATTATATAATGTCCGGCTTCCATTTTTTTTGCTGTCCATTCTATTACTTTGGATTTACCTTTTCCTATGGCAGGTACATCAAGATACGAATAACGCATACCAGCTTCAGAATCAACCATTAATGAACATGGCGTGCTTTTTGCCTCCCCGATATTCTTAATCACGGCTTTAACTTTATATTGTACTCCGGCTTCGGGGGATGCAGGAATCACTGTGATTTTACCAATTTCCAGATCCGCTTTAAGTTCAGGGATGACATTCACTGTTATACTTTTAGTATTATTGTTTTCATCAACTTCTATAATTTTATTATCCTGGTCAACGGTCGCGGTTACTGTAAATGTACCTGGATCTGAAAACTTCGTTTTTATCTTATTTGCATAAGTACCTGAAGCAGCAATCGGCATAATATGCATTTTTAATCCTGAAGGAAGGGCGGGGGAGCTCAGATGAACCGATGTTTCCGGTGACTTACTTTTACCCTTGTTACGTACCTTCACGCCTATTTCTACCTCTTTGTTGTATATCGGTTTTTCTGGAAAAGTTGTAATTAATTCAATTTCAAGGTCAGGTCCAATCACATCTATAAGTTTTTCCTTCGTATTGTTGTTTTCATTGCTTTCATTCACATCATTCCTGGCGTCAATGGCAAACTTGTATCTATATGTTTTGACTTTCATTTCCCTTGCTGTCAATTCTATTACTTTTGAGCCACCATCTTTAATGGCAGGTACATCAATAAACGATAAACGGATATCAGCTTGTGAACCAAATGTTAATGAACATGGTGCACTTTTTGCCTCACCGATATTCTTAATCTCTGCTTTCACTTTAAATTGTACTCCGACTTCAGGTGATGCAGGATCCACTGTGATATTGCCAATAACCAGGTCAGCTTTAGGCTCAGGCAGGACATCAACAGTAATACTTTTTGTATTATTACTTTCATTAGCTTCTACGATTTTATTATCCTGGTCAACGATCGCAGTTATTTTAAAGGTACCGGATTCCGTAAATTTTGTTGTTAGATAGTTACCGGAAGAACCCATAACGGGTATCGGCATAATATGTATTTTTAAGCCAGAAGGCAGAGCGGGTGAGCTTAAATGTATCCAAGTTCCCGGTGATTTACTTTTACCCTTATTATATGCCCTCACACCTATTTTTACGTCCATGTTTGCTTGAGGTTGATCGGGAAAGGTTTTAAATAATTCAATAAGCAGGTCCGGCCCATTTGGGTCTGTTTCTTTATTTTCGAAGAATATAACAGTAGAAGTAGCCGGTGTTACTTTTGTGAAAATTATGGTTGGAGTCGTTGTTTCGGTTTTAGTAAAAATAATATTTGAACCGCCGACTTCGATCTCGACTTCTTTCTCATTATTAGTCTCATCAGATTCAGCAACTTTTTTATAGTAATCCGCAACTACTTTTACTTTAAACTTACCTTTTTCGGAGAAAGTTACCTGCTGTGTGAATGTGTACTCCTGGTTCGCATAAATATAACCAGGTTCAATGAATAGTCTTTTAATTCCATTATCGATTTCGAAAAAAATCTTGCATATCGATGAAGCAGTGGATTCTCCAATGTTTTTTACTTTTACATCAATTGTAACATTTTCATCAACA
>JAFGBY010000116.1 GCA_016932915.1 Acidobacteriota bacterium
AATTTTTAATATAAAAATCCAAGCCAAAAATAATGACTTGGAGTTAAATTTTCAGTATTTTTATAAATTGATCAGTAATTTAGTGGGCTAATATAATTATCAAAGCGACCACAATAATAAATAATGACACTGCAATCAAAGCTTCTCGGCTAATTAATTTTCCTCCAGAAATCTGAGTTTTAATATATCTTCCCAGTGGACGTCTGTTTATAGTGATATGGGATATTACCGTAACTAAAAACAGAATGCCCATCCCGATATGCAGCATGAACAGCGTATGAGGATTGATATCCACCTCCTGCTCAGATGATTCATGAAGGAGCAGACCGGTAATCGGTAGAGCGATCAAAAAGAGAAGAGAGATAATAACCAGAAAAGCCCTGACGTTTAATTTTTTCTTTTCATTGTTCATAATTAACCTTCCAATATTCCATTGTATCATTGTTGATTAATTTATCACTTTAATTATCTGTGGTTCATTTCTATGAGGTATATCAGGTATTTTTGTCGGGTAACCGATAGCAATTGGCGCAATAATCTTGTAGTTTTCCGGGATACCGAGTTCTTCGATCATTTGTGGATCGTAAATCTCTGTGCCGAAAGCCACCCAACATGTTCCCAATCCTCTTGATGTTGCGGACATCATTAAATAGCTGGCCGCTAAAGCGCAATTTACATTTGTATGTTTTAAACCGGCATCACCTAATATCAATATTACTGTGGGGGCGTTGTAATAGATATCGAATGAGTCATTTTGAAGCATTTTCTCATATTTTTTTGCAGAATGGTTCGGATTCGATGCAATGCGCTCAAGGAGATTCTTCTTACTTTCTGCAGCGATTCTATTAATCATATCCTTGTTATTTATAATAATAAATTTCCATGGTTGTTCATTGCCAGCGCTTGGCGCTAATATACTATCATTTATTATACTGTTGATGATTTCTGGGGGAACTGCTTTATCCTCAAAACTTCTGATAGAGCGTCGATTTTTAAGAATCTCGGAAAAAATCATAATTTATATCCTTTTTATTATAACAAACCGCTGATCCTCAACACTATCTTGATTCAGCCTCCAAATCCCATGGATAAGCCCAGTGAAGGGATGGGTCCGGCTGCTGGTGTTGGTAGAAATAGTGTGTTGCTTGCAGGGCCATATTTAATGGAATATATAATTTAGCTGGCAATGGTGTTTCCTGGCCGCCAACGGATTGTACTATCAATTCATCTCCTGCCGATGGATCAATAAGATGGACCGGACAATCCTCACCTGCTGCCTGCACTCCCAGAACTACTCGTTTTGTTTCTCCACCGCCCATAGTTAATCGAACTGTTCCAGAAGAATCGGTGTATTCCAGAAATGAATCGTCATGCAGTGATCCATCCAGGTTTTGCAGGATTTTCTCCACATCTTCCCAGTTTGTCGCTGGAAAATCATGGTATTCCGATTCATCCCGCAGGCAGAGCCGCCATTTTCCTTCCTTCATTGGTATATCTCTACATCTGGATCATCGTCGGTCAGTGGGATCAAATCTTCCCCGTTATCGATATACAGTGGGCAGATGGGGAGCAGCTGACGAATATATTCCTGATAGTTTTGTTCATTTAAAAAATCCTGGATAGCTATCAGCGCATTAAGCCATTCTGTCAACTTATCCTCATAATATGCTACAAAGAACAGTTCACCATGTGCTCCGAACATTCTGAAAATCACTGAATCATCGCTGTCATCATGCTCGAGCTCCAGGTGCATCTGGTTGTTATCATATTCCATTTCTGCCATGCTGACGATTCTGGCTTTATCAGTTTTTTTCCAGCCGGCAGCATCAAGGGTTTCAATGATTAAGTCTTTATCTGTATTCATCTTTTTTTTTACCTTATAACTCTTTTACAGGGCTTAAACCATTGTTCAGGATTTCAATGGAGTAGGGAGCAAAAAGTTTAATCACAGCAGCTTCATCAAGTTCCTGGTGTTCCTCTTCACCAGCCAATTGATTTCTGCTCCATGATTCAAAGCGTCCATACTCCAGGTAACGGCAGCCCCACTCAAATTCGTGAGTCCGGGAGTAGAATTCCATCTTCCCCGTTTTCAATTGTTTGATAAATGATTCCAGATCTTTCAGCTCAGCCATGCTGCCCTCCTGATTACCTATGTTTGATAATGAAGAGTAATTTAAAATTCTATCTTTAACATATTATTAGAAAATTATAATTCTATCTACATAGATTATAAAAGATAAAAAAAGAGATGAATAATTGTGGGGATTTTATGGTCAAAAAAAACTGGCTCCCCAGGACGGACTTGAACCGCCAACCTGTCGGTTAACAGCCGAATGCTCTACCGATTGAGCTACTGGGGAGCGCAATCTTGAGTCTCGTAATATAGGCAAAACTCAAAATCTTGTCAACATCAAAATGTCAAAAAAACGTCTTTTTCCGAAAAATATTTGTCTAGTAATCGATACGTGGAGGTGTTATCTGTTTCACTTTCAGTTCGTTCAATTCATTTTCGGGATTCAATTTCACACAATTCCAGCAACCGCACTTAGGGCATCTGTCAACCCAGGTTTGTGTGCGATGTCCGCAGGAAGTACACTGGTAAGTTATATCAAGTATATTCGAATGACGGATTATTTCTTTTAATCTGTCAATCGAGTTCTCCAGGTTTTCCTGTTTGGAATCGGATTTTGCAATATAGTACTCGAGGGTGGGGGAGTATGCTACTTCCGCCTGTATACGCTCGAATATTGAGTTTGCCTGGTCAAGCATTTCAAACTTGTAATACAGTTTGCCGAGTGTGAAGACAGGCAATACATCGTTCGGCAGTTTTTCCGTGAGGCGTTTGAAATACTCGATTGCGTCGTCCGGCTGGTTTGTGTCGATATAGAGGGTTTCAATACGTTGAATGAATACGGGCTCTCTTGTTGCGATATAGCCATCATTCAGTGTTTTAAACGCATTCGCGAAATCCTCTTCATGTATGTAATAATCAGCCAGTTTGGTATAAGCCGGCACAAATGATTTATCGGTTTCGATTATCTTCTTCAGTTTTCTTTCAATATCTTTTATCGGCTCTTTTTCAAACTGCTCAGCGATTTTCTGATACTCAAGGCATGTAAGAAGGTTCTGCTCTTCTTTTTTGTTCTCTTTTTCCGCTTTTTTAATTACCTCGTTCTGTATCTCTATCGCTTCATCCCAATCCTTTTCCGCTATATAAATCTTTACCAATTCCTTTTTATAGCGTGGTACATCAGCATCATTATGCATGAGGATTTTTTCAGCAGTGTTCTTTGCAAGTACCCATTTATTTTTGCTGATATAATCAGTAAAAAGACCTTCAAGCGCCGGTAGGTAATTATCCTCTATCAAGAGAGCCTTGAGGTGATATTCTTCCGCCTCATGATTCTTGGATTGAATTCGCAGGACATTACCCATGGCTGTTAAAGCCTTCAGATCCTTGGGGTCTGTTTTCAGAACTCGTTTAAAAATATCCTCCGCCTGGTGGTAATTACCACGAAGCAGGTCATGTAATCCCTCCTGGTAGAGCAGCATTAGCTCATTTTTAGCTTTTACCCTTTTCTTTGTGGTAAGTGTTTCAATGCTCTGGACGGCTGTACTGATTAGGCTCCAGATGAAGGCAACCAGCAGGCCGATCAGGAATGACGCAACCATGACAGCTGATACGGGGACGGTGAATTCCTTTACTCCAAGGAATTTAAAATTCACCGCTACCGGAACGTCATTGTTGTACGCTATCAAAAGTATAAAAAGGATAAAAATGATTACCAGTGTAAAGCTTATGATATTTTTAAAACTCACGGCTAACCCCTGTTCTGTTATTCCTCGTTTTCTTTTTTCTCCTGGCAATTGATGCAAAATTCCGCCCACGGAACTGCTGTCAGGCGCTTCTCGCTGATATCATCGCCGCACTCAAGGCAAATACCATATTCGTCTTCGGTCATTCTTTCAAGCGCCGCATCGATTAACCTGAGAGTGTTGAGATCAGATTTGCTCAGGTTGTTTAAAAACTCTTTGTTGTAATCGTCTGTTGCCTGGTCTACCAGGTCACCTGCCACTTCGTCCCGCTCAGATGTCGACAAGCTTCGATTTATTTCGTAATTGTTCGTGAATTCTTCTTTTTTCTTGTTCAGCTTGTCCTTATAAAATTTCAAATCTTTCATTGGTTCCTCCATATCTACTTGTGGTACGGGTGATTATTTAAAATTGTAAAAGTTCTGTAAATCTGCTCCAGCAACACCATCCGCGCAATTTCATGTGTCATTGTCATTGGAGTGAGGGATAATACCATATCAGCTCTTTCTTTCAATACTTTTGTGCATCCCGACTCTCCGCAGACGATAAATACAATTGAGTTCGCTCCGGATGTAAGAATGTTGCCAATTTTCTCTGAAAATCCTTTTGAACTGTAACTCTTACCTTTTTCATCCAGTAAGATAATATAAGACCTCTCAGGTAGTCGTGCCAATATTTTTTCTGCTTCGAAGTCGCTTTTTTCTTTCCCTGTTCCTGTCCTGGTTTCAATCACGTCCGCTTTTGCATAGTTCTGAAGCCTCGAAAGATATTCGCTGCTGAGTGAAGCCAGTCTCACATCTTTAGTCTTACCGGGCCATATAAAAGTAATATTCATTAAAAAAGTCCGTCAGTCCTCCGGCTTGTAGCTTTCGGCATCATGCCAGAGTTTTTCAAGGGCATAGAATTCCCTGGTATTAGGGTGGAAGATATTAACAATAAAATCCAGATAATCCATCAATATCCAACGGGCCATATTGTATCCCTCGATATGTGAAGGTTTTTTCTTTCTATCTTTTAAAGTCGCTTGGATATGATCGCAAATTGTTTGTGCCTGCCTTGCGGAATCAGCGCTGCATATAATAAGGTAATCAGTGAATGAACTGATTTCTGAAAGTTTCAGTACTGTAATATCGCTTCCCTTTTTATCCTGAATAAGGGAAATAACATCTTTAATATTTTCAGGAATTGCTGGTTTGGTTTCTGTCATGTTTTCCTCTGTTACTCATATAATTTATGTTGTTTCAGGTATGTTTCGATTTGCGGTGTCACCATCTTGTCTATAGGTTCATTATTTTTAATCGCATTTCTAACTTTTGTACCTGATATATCAATTGCTTTAGTATAGCTGATAAGTATGTTCCCGGTTCCTTCGATTTCTGCCGGTTTTATCTTGTCATCTTTTGTAAGGATGCATTTTTCGACTATTCTCTCGGGGATGAAGCGGAACATATCATGCGTTGTATAACCTTCACGGGTGTTCACAATAAAATTAAATTCCTCAAGTAATGCCTCCCAGTTCATCCAGGTAGTGATTTTTTCAAAAGACTCTACGCCGGTGATGAAAAAAAGTTTATCATTCTTATATATATGATCCCTGAAATGGCATAAGGTTTCATATGTATATGATTTTCCGCCTTTAAAAATTTCGTATGGATTGACCTCAAAATATGAGGAATCTATTGTTCCGAGCACCGCCATTGTATACCTGTGAACTGGATCCGCCAGGAAATAATCTTCCCCCTTGTGTGGAGGAGAATTAAGGGGAACGAAAATAATCTTATCAAGTGAAGCCCGTTTTCTTAATTCCTTTGCAGTATCCAAATGCCCGTAATGAAAAGGATTGAATGAACCGCCCATAATGCCGAGATACATATTATACCTCCAGGATATCGCCGTATAAGTTTTCTCTGGATTTTATTATTTGACTGCCGACATATTGAATCATTTTATCCAGCATATCATCAGTAAGGGCTGAGACCTTAAATACTTTCAGACCCTTATCTTTAAAATACTTCTCTATTGTATCAAGCTCATGTTTATCATCAATAATATCTGTCTTATTCAGGGCAATTATTTCAGGTTTTTTTATTAATTCTTCGTTAAACTGCCTCAGTTCCTCGCGAATCATGGTGTAAACTTCTATTGCATCTTGCGCTTTATGGTTGGCAGCATCTATTACATGTATTAGAAATCTTGTGCGCTCGATGTGCCTCAGGAAACGGTCCCCAAGCCCTGTTCCTTCATGCGCGCCTTCAATCAGCCCCGGTATATCGGCAACGGTAATCGAATGAAAATCATCCAGTACAACAAGCCCAAGCTGCGGCGTGAGGGTAGTGAAGGGGTAATCAGCAATTTTCGGCTTCGCCCTGCTGATTTTCGAAAGTATGCTGCTTTTACCAGCATTCGGCAGGCCGACAAGGCCGACATCCGCCAGAAGTTTCAGTTCCAGCCGGATTCGCTGTTCCTGCCCTTCAGTGCCGGAGATTGTCTTTCGGGGTGCCTGGTTTGTAGATGATTTAAAATGTACATTCCCTAAGCCGCCTCTTCCGCCTTCGAGCACAAGCACCCGCTCCGTTCTGGAAACGAAATCATGAATGATTTCCCCGGTCTCTTCATCGCTTATAACTGTTCCAAGAGGTACCTGCAGGATTATATCTGAGCCGTCGGCGCCTTTTTTCTTCTGTCCTGAGCCGGCTTGGCCGTTATGGGCTCGGAATTTTTTCAGATTCTTTATATGCCCGAGGGTCTGATAATGACGGGAGGATTCCACGTAAACTGACCCGCCCTTACCTCCATCGCCGCCATCCGGGCCGCCTTTCGGGACATACTTCTCCCTGCGGAAGCTCATGCATCCGTCGCCTCCGTTTCCTGATATGACGTCGATTATTACCCGATCTATAAACATAATAAAAAAACAGCTTGATGCCGTTCAGTCATCAAGCTGCCTGATTAAACAAAATCCGATTCTATGCGTTGGGATAGACGGAAATGAATTTTCCTCTTTTTCCCTTGTCTTCGAATTTAACATAGCCGTCGATCTTAGCGAAAAGTGTATCATCGCCACCGCGTCCAACGTTGGTACCGGGGAAGTATCTTGTCCCTCTCTGGCGCACCAGGATGGATCCGCCTGTTACCAACTGTCCTCCAAAGCGCTTGACACCAAGCCGCTTGGATTCGCTATCACGACCGTTTCTTGTACTTCCTTGACCCTTCTTATGTGCCATATCGTCCTCCGCGGTCCGTAATTATTTCTTGTCTTCGGTTTTCTTTTTTGCGGCCGGCTTTTTAGCAGCTGGTTTTGCATCAGCAGCTTTTTTAGCTGCAGGTTTTGCTGCCGGTTTCTTTGCGGCCGGTTTCTCGGCTGTTGCCTTCTTTGGTGCAGCTTTCTTTGCAGGGGCTTTTGCCTCTTCAGCCTTCTTAGGGGCCGCTTTTTTCGCTGCGGGCGCGGCTGCTTCTTTCTTTTCCGCGGCAGGCTTTGCTGCTTTCACGGGAGCCGCTTTCGGGGCGCTCATCTTCTTTGCACCCAGTTTAATTTCATCAATGGCAACCTCGGTAAAATACTGTCTATGACCTTTTTTCCGTTTATAGCCTTTTCTTTTCTTCTTTTTGAAGATTATGACCTTTTTATCTCTATCAGTTTTGAGAATTGTCGCGGTTACAACAGCATCCTTAACCAGTGGATCGCCAACTGTAACTTTCTCGCCGTCCGAGATCATCAGCACATCTTCAAATGTAATCTTAGCTCCGGCTTCGCCTTCGAGCCTTTCGACCTTCAGGTTATCTCCGGGGGCTATCCTATACTGTTTTCCTCCAGTTCGAATTACCGCGTACACAGTAGAACCTCCATCTCGCAAATATTTAAAGAAGTGCTATTATGTCAAATGTAAATGCTTTGTCAAGCGGGAATTGGAAACCTTTTTAATGAAATTGGCGATTAAAATCATGAGTTCGACTGTATTTTTAGCGTTTTTGATAGTTTTATTCCTTATTTTGTATTTTGGTGTACCCAAAAACAGGGCACTCTTTATAGAATCGGTAGATAAAATCGATACAAACAAGAAAATAGTCTATCTGACCTTCGATGACGGCCCATCGCCGGATATCACCCCCGCTGTACTAGACCTTCTGGCAGAATATAACGCCAAGGCTACATTCTTTATGACCGGGATGAAGATGGAGAAGTACCCGGAATTGGTTAAGCGGGTGATAGATGAGGGGCATGCATTCGGGCACCATTCATATGCACATAAAAGGATGATCCTGAAGACCTATGGTTATATTCAAAATGATATTGAGAAGATGGATAGGCTTTTCGAGGAATTTACAGGGGAAAAAGTGGTTTTATACCGCCCTCCGTGGGGCGCGAAATTTATAATGCTGCCAAAGGTTCTCCGGGATACGAATAAAAAACTGATAATGTGGAGCGCGGAATCCCCCAGCCAGTACAACCGCGAGAACCTGAATGGCGAGTGGATCGCTGCGGAGACATTAGAGGAGGTAAAACCGGGGAGTATTGTCCTGCTGCATGACGGCTGGACCGGTACGCATGGCGAGATCGCGAAAGCGGTCGCAATCATCCTCGATAAGCTCACAGAAAAAGGCTACAGGTTCAATCGAATCGAATAATCTTAATGGTCTGTAGGAGCGACCTCCCGGTCGCGATAACATATCACACGCCGTAACAGATCGCCGCGGTCGCTTTCGCTCCCTCGCGATGACGATATTTTATCGCGGCGGAGCCGCCGCTCCTACACGGTGATAGGAGCCGCTCCCCCTCGATTCCCCTCGGGGCAGGCACCCGGCGACAAAAAATAATCTGTCATTTCCACGAAGGCGGAAATCTTTACATCAATTTATTATCTGGAACAATCTCTCCATATCTGGTATACCTGCTTTATACAGGAGATAATCATAATGTCCGATACGAAGAAGAATCTTATTTTCGTTTTTGTAATAATTGCTCTGCTTTTTATCATTCATTTTATCAATTATATTACACCGTTTGAGATGCGCTCCATATGTGGAAGGGCACGCACGGTTCCCGGGCTTTGGGGGATGCTTTTTACGCCGTTTTTCCACGCGAATATGTCGCACCTTTATCACAACTCCGTCTGGCTGGCGATTCTGCTTCTTATTGCATTTTTCACATTCGGCAGGAAGGACACCCTATGGTCGATTGTGATGATTATCATCTTCACCGGGGCAGCTAAGTGGGTTTTCGATATTAACTCCATCGGCGCAAGCGGGGTGGTCTTTGGGTTGAAAGGCCTGCTGATGATCGGCGGCTGGCGTAACAGGAAATACCTGGTTTCTATTTTCGGTGGTTTTACATCCGTTATGTCTATACCGTTTGAGGTTCTTGCGCTGATCAGTTCGGTTACACCCCCGGTTATTCTCCGGTTCCTCTTCATCCAACCGACAAGTACGAATATCTGCCATGCCTGTCATATACTCGGTTTTATCTTCGGCTGCCTCGCAGGGTATTTTATCTATGATAAAACTGTAAAAAAGGATGAACCATCATCAGCTGAACCCGAAATATCATAAATATAGACTCTTAAATATTTTTTCCCATATGTGACTTGGATTACAGAAAAATTATGAACTAAATCCATATTATGGAATTAGGACGTTTTTCTTGGGGCACAAAGTCTAACAAATTAATGAAAATATAAAGGGGAAAATATGAGAAAGGAAATAAAAGCTCCGGTTTTCGTTCTATTTCTAGCCCTGGTTTTTTGTACATTATCCGTTCCAGATCTTTATGGGCAAACGACAAAAGAGCCCGAACTTTCAGATCTGACGATTATCAAATTTACTATGAATCCGGAGAATCCGGTAGCCGGACAACAGGTTGAATTCAGGGCGATATTGACAAACATTGGCCACGCTCCATCAAGGCCCTGCAAAGCTGAATTGAAATTCCACGGTGATAGGCAGATGTTCATGCTGAACGTTCCTGTTATTCATATCAATGAAAGATATTCCGTTAAACAGAAGGTTATTTTTCCGAAGCCTGGAAATTATACTGCGCGTATTATTGCAGATGCGACCACTCTGGTAAGAGAATCCAACGAGACAAATAACACAATGGATCTTGATTTTACGGTCGCTGTGCCTCCTAAACCGGACTTGGTTATTAAGAGTTTTACCAACACTCCGGTTTCACCAACTGTACTTGATTCAATCAATTTTAAGGTTCTAATTAAAAATATTGGCGCCGGCGCTGCAGATGAGAGCTTGGTTAAGATCAAGGTTGGAGGAGAGGGGACTTCGCCTACATACCGTGTACCAGGGCTTGCGGCGGGAGCTACGTTTACTGTTTCACGCGTTGAAACAATACCCGTCGTTCAGAATTACCTTGCGAGGGCTACAGTCGATTCGGATTCAACTGTTGCAGAAACAGATGAAACAAATAACGAAAAGGAATTGTATTTTTCGGTTTTGCCTGCTCCTAAACCTGACCTTACGATTTTAAGTTTTACTATCGATCCGGTTTCTCCGAATACTTCAGATGCAATTAAATTTACCGCAGTTGTTAAAAATATCGGGCCAGGTGATTCAGATATCACCAAATTAAAAATCAAGGTAGGCGGCGAAGGCACCTCGCCGACTTATACGATTCCTATCCTTAGAACAGGTGAAACATTTACAATGATGCGAACTGTTACTCTTCCTGTGGCACAGAATTACCTTGCCCAGGCGATCGCTGATTGCGATAACATCATCGAAGAGAACAACGAAGGTAATAATTCATCCAGTTACTCTTTTACTGTGACTAATAGGTGATTATCGATAAATGGCTGCTGTTAAAGGATGAAGACATAAAGCAACGAGTGTTGTAAATTTTTAATCAAAAAGAGAAAATAACTTTCCGCGGGAGAAATTTGAATATCTCCCGCGGTATTTTATTTTAAACTTGATTTAACTTACCCTAACATGTACTTTATCCGGCGGTATTAATTAGTATATTCAAGATAATAACAAAGGTATTAGTGGGATAGTTTGATGCTGTATAAGGTTTTATCGCTTGGGCTGGCAGGGGCTGCGGGCACAATAGCCCGGTATGGACTGGCAGGTATTGTACAGAGATTCAACAAAGCGGCATTTCCGCTGGGAACTCTTGCCGTTAACCTTGCAGGATGTTTCCTCGCCGGATTGATATGGACGATCTTCGAGAATAATGCAGCAGTCACGAAGGATGTAAAAATATTGGTGCTGGTTGGTTTCATGGGAGCGTTTACAACCTTTTCTGCTTTTATTCTGGAAACCGGAGCACTTGCTCAATCCTCAGGGATGTTATATGCGGTCGCCAATATTGCTCTTCAGAATATACTAGGTTTCACAGCTCTATTTGCTGGGATGGCTTTAGGGAAAGTAATTTAATAAGTAATAGTTTCAGATAAAGCGGATGCCGGTTTTGAAGCCGGCATCCTTTTTTTATATGAACCGGTCAGCAGGCAGGCATCTTCTGCCCATCCACCCCTCCGGAAAACTTATTCTGTATGGAAAAGATATTCAGGGGAAACTTCCTGTTTCTCGATTCCCGGGCCTTCCCAGCTGAAAGTAAGGCCTGTGCCCTGGTACCAAGCATTCATATATAGAATTTTAATCTTGTGCATACCTTTCTGAATGTGAATTCTTGTAGATGTTTCTTTTTTTCTGTTATATGTATTGTTGTATACGATTTCTTCATTATCAATGAAGAGTTTGGTGCGTGATGAAGACCCAAGATACATAGTATAGGCTCCATCTTCTGGTACTTTTAGATACCCGGAGAACTCGAACATAAATGCCTGATCTTTTGTTCTATTATCCGTGTTAACCTGGGCTGTTATTCCTGTTTTATCGGGTTTCAAGTCAAATTCTCCCGTTTCCGGGATCCGGAACCAGTCTTTTTCATAGTATTTATAATCTAATCCCGATTTTACCTCTCGCACCGGTTGTTCAGCTTCTCTAATTGTGCCAGATTTGAATTCTATAGAGACAGGTGTTCCTTCATAAATTAAATCTCTAAAGATTCTTGCTTTTAACGTTAAAGGCTTATCGATTTTTATTGAGTCTTTATATAACGGTGAAGTTCTTGTCGGCTCAGTTCCGTCGAGGGTATACCGTATTTCTTCTTCGTTTGAAATTATTTTTAGGTCAAATGAATCATCCTTTAGTTCTGCGGAAGTCGGCTCGAAATGCAGCGGCTCTGGGATTGTCCA
>JAFGBY010000117.1 GCA_016932915.1 Acidobacteriota bacterium
AACGTGGCATTCTTTAATCTTCATCCTGCCAAGGGTCTCAACAATGGAAAACTTAATTTGAATATGAGTTTTTGTATCCTGCAGCAAAGTCAGAAATATCTTTTCGATTTCCTCGGACGAAAACTCCGAGAGAACGTATACCGTGCGAGCACGTACCCAATAATTTGTATTCGGATCCTTAAGGGCATTGAGCAGTGGTTTAACAGTAACATTGCCGATTTCTACCAGTTCAGCCATTGCTTGATCCCAATTACGTGTTCCAAGTTTCTCAATATTCTTCTGTATTGACTCTTGTCGTGTTATATCGTTATACCCAAAAATCGGAATCAGAATGATCGCTGATAAAAGTATTACCGATAAAACAACTAAGATAACTCTCATTAAACACCTCCATGACTGATATATGCCCTGGTAAAGTCAGAAGTAAGTATGTCATAAAGCATACCGGGAAAAATATGTTCGAGTTCCTCGATAGACTTCAAACCAAATATAAAAGCTAACGAGACAGGATCGGTACGGTAATCCACATGGCCTTCATAAAAACCGTAACGGCTGATATAGTAAGGTTCCATCTCAGACGTCGTAATCACACACAACTTCCTCTCAAGTAGTTTTTTCTCATCAGCGCTCAGGAATTCATATCTTTTTTTAAGGTATTCTCTCTCTTCGGCATTCAGATTTCTCTTGATAGTGATTGATTTGCAGCCCTCTATCTCGTCATTAAAAATCGATTCTTGGCAGCCTTTTCCCGGGCCTGAAATAGATATTGAGACCAGGCTGGAATTGTAGGTAAAGCTTGCCTCGCCAGTCCATCGACCTGGCTCATAAAGGCCTTTCTGCTCCAGATGTTCTATTATCTCGAGGATGTAAAACAAAGGAGTCGATAAATCGGTATGTTTCAGATTCATCTCATAGACCAATAAATTATCCGCTGATATGACGGAAATAATGTCTTCACCAACATTGAGGAACCCTGATGCCGAATACATACCCGGTTGACTATCTTCAGTGATACGCGTGATACCTTTACCGGTAATTGTTTTTGTGAACATTAATTCAACATCGGAATGCAGGCCGGTCTTTGCAAGCGTTGGAAATTCCCGCGCTCCTTGAAGTGTCTGGTCGCCAAAACGGCTTTTTTTATTAAGACAAACAGGAAGCTTGAGCTGCGTCCCATCCGGCATATTCAATACTATAGCCACTATCTCTGAAACATCTTTTCCGGCAATAGGCACACCGGTTATAACCAGCAAAATAAAAAGGCTCAAGAATGCAATATTTCTCAATTTCATTTATTATGACCTCCTTACAATTTTGATGAATGTTTAGACAGCCTCTTTCTATCTAAGTTCAGTTTATGCACAGCAAATATTCTGCCATATCATAACTGATAAGATAACCAGTATCACCATTATTATCTATGATTTAGTAGCTCTCATCTTTCCTTTGACATTTGTGTGTGTACGATGGAACACACTCAATAGCTATATAATTTAAACATAGACTTGAACAGCCTAAGAACGTGATTAAAAGAAGCGCTTATAAATTACATGAAGGGTTTTTTTCGAAATTTTCCTGAAGTTCCACTATATATCAATATCGGATTACGGAACTACTATGGAATTGCACATTCTTTGATTACTGAAAAAAGAGTGACAAAGTAAACCTAATACTTACTCAAACTATTGAAGAAATTTATGCCCGCTAATAAAGATTTTTACGAATCAATGAAGACCGGGATGATCGTCTAAGTTTACCGTATGTATTCTGCTAAAGGCTATAATAATTGTAAGTAAGAACGATGAAAACTATTTATACCCCCGCAAGATTAAAATCGATTTCCCAACAAGAATCAGGTCATACCAGATACGGATTCTTAACACCGGTTACCTGACAAGAGAACTGGATACAAAACCACTCCATCGGGAGTATCCGGTGGATGCAAAGATACATCGGCTCGAGAATATTCAGGTCAAAGGGACTATACTTTTCGGCGAAGAATAGATCCTCATATTATTCAAAATAATTACTCTAATATTATTAAACATAAATGAATATTCTACGTTATTTAGTTTTGCACTTAAACATTTATTTGGAAGGAGTAATAAAATGGATAATATTGTAAGTACATTGATTATGTTTTTGCTTTTATCTGTGCCGCTTCTTTATGCTTCTGATATTTATGAACCAAATATCAAAGAGAATAAAACACTTGGCGATCAAATCCTGCAGATCGAGGACAGCACAATGGAACAATGGCGCCAGGGGAATCCTATGAGATGGTTGGAAATATCAGCCGAAGATATCAGCTATCTCGATCCAAGCCTGTCTGCTCCAATCATCGGAATAACAGCATACGATGAATACCTGAAACCCTTAATAGGTAAAATTAAATATGATGCTTCCGAATATTTTAAACCCAGGGTAGCTGTATATGGTGACATTGCTATACTTACTTATAACTATCATAACCTCAGGAAAGATGATAATGGTAAGCTCAATCGTACGTCCTTTTGGAATACTACTGAAGTATATCGTCATATAGATGGCAATTGGAAAATCGCGCATACGCACTGGTCATTTATCAAACATTCCCTGCCCGAAAAATTGATAATGCCGGTTCCGGTTAAGATGACAGAAAGTAAGGATTTCTCCCCCGCTGAACAGGAAATATTTGACCTTGAAGTCACAGCAATGGAAAGATGGCGAAAAGGTGATCCCGATGGTTTCCTGGAATTATCTGCGCCGGATGTTACCTATTTCGATACCGGGACAAGCGGCCGCATCAACGGCTTGGAAGAACTTAAAGCGCTATATGATAAAAGAAGAGGAAAAATTGCATACGACGTTATGGAATTTATAAATCCAAGAATTCAGATGTACAATGATTCCGCTATACTGACATATCAATTCTTCTCTACTGTTTTGAATCCTGATGGGACAATTAAGAAACGTACACCCTGGAATTGTACCGAAGTCTTCACTAAGATTGATGGTGAATGGAAAATCGTTCACACGCACTGGTCCTTTATCAATGGAAAACTAGCGAATTCAGAAATCTAATTTATTTTTCTGGATTTTATTAATAGATGTATATCAAATAAAAAGAAAAGGTTATTCCTTTATCTTAATCTATTTATCTTCGATCTGAGCTTTCTTATCTTGAGGTATCATAATTCCAACAATACCTAATACTATGCCAAGTGCAATAACTATAAATCCAATCCTGATACCGACGTATTTATGCACGCTGTTATTTGCGAGAGCGTAATTTGTAAAATAGTATATTATCATCCAGGCGAACAATACTAATGAGAGTATATATGGAAACCATGGATTCATTATTTTGGTGTAAAGTACAATCACTAGTGCGACTACTTCTATAAAAATTAAAAGGTAACCTTCCCAGGAAAAAAATTTGAAAAGACTGTAAGATCTAAAAACATCTCCAAAAAATGGTAGCAACGTACCAATAATAGTAATAACTGAGCTTGCAATTAATAACGATTTACTCGTATTCATATCTCCCTCCCATATTAATATGAATATTTAATCCTATGCAAATGTATTATACATTTATCCATGTAGTTCAAGACAATTATAATTATCATTTTGTTTTTCTTAACATATCACCTCATTTTAATTTAATAATAGAAATATTCTTTTTTAAAGACCGTATTTCATTTACGGTTTAGAAAACAATAATGGATTCATCATTCTTTGCTAATTGAAAAAAGAGTGTTAAAGTAAAAATAATACTAAACTAAAACTATGGAGGAATTTATGCCTGATAAAAAAGATATTTACAAATCATTGAAAACCGGAATGATCGTTGAAGTTCTGCACGCGGGTGATGGTGAACTCAAAATCGGCGGAGAAAAGCTCAAGCACTTCAAGGAAAATACTGTTGATGCGGCAGTTGAGAAGCATATCCCAATGATCGAGAAAATTGAAGGCGGCTATAAAGTTATCGTTGGCGAAGTACAGCACCCCATGGAAGAAACCCACTGGATTGAATGGATCGAACTGGAAGCCGACGGCAAATCATACCGCCAATTCCTCAATCCAGGAGATAAACCGGAAGCCGTATTCATGATCGAGGCTAAAAAGGTTAAAGCGCGTGAATTCTGCAACCTTCATGGATTGTGGATTGCACAAAATTAATACTATATTGAGTTTTCTGTAATATTATCAACGGGGCTAGTGAATTATCACGATGCCCCGTGAAATTTATATGGACATAGAATCAAGCACAATAGTTACAAAAGAACAGCTGGATAATCTTTATCACGAATACTGTTCATCCAGGGAAGGAATGCATCCCGACCCGGTTTCTTTTCTGTTCAGGTATGATGATTTGCGTGACAGGGAAATTGTCGGGCTTATCGCATCCTCCCTTGCATACGGACGTGTTGCCCATATCTTGAAATCGGTCGAGCAGGTACTTTCCCAAATGTCCCAACCAAGGCAATTTATCCTCGGTAATTCCCATAAGGATTTTCAGAAAATCTTTAAAAACTTCAAGCATCGTTTCACAACATCCGATGACGTCGCACACCTTTGCGTGGGTATAAAAAATGTAATCGGAGAATTCGGTTCACTTTATGACTGTTTTATGTCCGGATATAATGATAATCATGAAACTGTATTGCCGGCACTGACCGGTTTCCTATGCAACCTCCAGATCCCAGGCGACAGGTGCAATAGTCTTATCCCTGCGCCCGAGAAAAAAAGCGCCATGAAAAGGATGAACCTGTTTCTTCGCTGGATGGTCCGTAAGGATGCAATAGATCCAGGTGGATGGGAAAAAGTATCAAAATCAAAACTAATTCTTCCGCTCGATGTTCATACACACCGGATGGGGATCAAGCTTGGACTGACTGAAAGAAAACCTGCTGATATAAGGACTGCACTTGAAATCACAAAAGCTCTCAGGGAGTTTGATCCGGAAGATCCTGTAAAATATGATTTTGCCCTGACAAAATACTCAATTGACCTTAACAGGAAGGAATGAATTCTGATTTTTTTCGTTACAATTTAAGCAATAAACACTTATAATGAAATCAACCGGTCAAATTGCATAATAGAAAGTTAGGAGGATTTATATGGGTATAACCCGAGAAGAAGCCGTCAACATGGCAATCCAGCTCGAGGAAGATGGAATCAAATTCTATCGTGATATAGCCTCGAAAACCTCGAATGAACTGACAAAGAAGATGTTCGAATCGCTGGCTGAGGATGAGGTAAGACATATCGAATGGATAAAAAATGTCGCGCCGGATGTTGCGACATCGAAGGAATTCAATGAAGCGACATATAAAAGACTAAAAGGTATTTTCTCTGATGCGCCGGCCGAAGTGATTGCCTCCGCCAAAGCCACCGAAGAAGATGTCAAAGCAATCGATATTGCTATCGGGATGGAAACGAAATCCAGGGAGGAATACCTCCGATATGCCACAGGGAATAACGAACCGGCAGTACAGAAGCTTTTCAATATGCTTGCCGATGTCGAAAAATTCCATGCCGAGCTCCTTGAAAATTCCAAAGAATATCTCAACACACCTGCCGACTGGTTCATGCAGGAAGAAGGTTGGATGTTCGACGGGGGTTAGAAACACTCTTTAATCGAATCAATAATTATTTTTAACCCGCAATATTGCGGGTTATTTTACTTTTTTCACCATTAAAAGAATACCAGGCATTCTTTTTATAAATGAAACTGAGGCTATTCTCCATTTTTATTAAAATAATTTTCGTTTTTTGCTCTCTCGCTTGACATATAGTCATCACGAACCTATATTTTCAGGGATAAAATTTTTAAAGATGAACTAATTATGATTATTAGTGGGTTTTTTTTTATATTTTTAGGCCGCTATAAAACGGCAGAAGATAATGAAAAAGGCGATGGATTAAAATCAGCGCCTTTACTAAGATTATATTTCATGAACCTGTTCAGAGAAAAAATAAAAGCCATAAATACTCTCTATCATCAGAGACCGCACTTCAAAAAGGACGACTTTTTTCAAAAGGTCCTAGTAGCCCCCTGATCGCTGATTTTTTTTACAGCTTTACAGGGGTGCAGCCATCCATTCATCATGTTTTAGTATTTCGATATATCGGATATTAAACGGTACTACTTAAAATCAATCTAAAAATCAGCTTTGAGCGATTATGGGATATTCCATTTAAAATAGATTTCCTGATTCTCCAGTGACGTCCCAGAGAATCAGGAACGTTAAAAGAAAAAAATAGATAAAAGGGGAATAGTTAAATGTCAATTAAAGTCAAATTATTAATCACGGCATTTCTATCAGCCGCGTTGCTGATTGCTCCGCTTTCAGTTACGCCGGTTTTCGCTGATTCGGATAAAACAATCGAATTGCTCAATGTATCATATGATCCCACAAGGGAATTCTACGAACAATACAATAAAGTTTTCGCAAATTACTGGAAGAAAACACATAAACAGAATGTAAAAATCAACCAGTCGCACGGCGGTTCCAGCAAGCAGGCGCGTTCGGTCATCGATGGACTCGAAGCCGATGTCGTTACGCTGGCAATGCCTACCGATATTGATGCCATCTATAAAATAGGCCACCTAATCCCGGCAAACTGGAAAACCCGCCTCAAAGACAACAGCAGCCCTTATACATCCACCATTATTTTCCTGGTAAGGAAAGGGAATCCTAAAAATATAAAAGACTGGAATGACCTGACCAAAAACGGTGTTGAAGTTATCACACCGAACCCAAAAACTTCAGGCGCGGCCCGTCTCTCTTACCTCGCAGCCTGGGGATACATCATGAAGAAAGAGCTCAGAAGCTTAGATAAAATAAGTGATCCTAAAGCGGCAAAAGAGGTCCAAGCAGCTGAGAAAAAAGCGCGCGCTTTCGTAACGGAAATGTATAAACACGTTCCGGTGCTCGACAGCGGCGCCAGAGGCTCAACCATTACATTCGTTCAGCGCGGAATGGGCGACGTCCTGCTTGCATGGGAAAACGAGGCTTTTCTTGCAATCAATAAACTTGGCCCGGATAAATTCGATATCGTAACCCCCTCACTCAGTATCCTTGCTCAGCCGTCGGTTACAGTTGTCGATAACGTCGTTAACAGAAAAAAGACAAAAGAAATCGCCACCGAGTACCTTAATTATCTGTACTCGCCCGAAGCGCAGGAACTGGCAGCGAAATACTATTACAGGCCTGCGCATCCAGAATTGCTCAAGAACAAAAAACTGGCTGAGCTTTTCCCCAAGCTTGAGCTTTTCACCGTTGATACGGTCTTTAAAAGCTGGGCTGATGCAGAAAAGACTCACTTTGCTGATGGCGGCATTTTCGACCAGATCTATATTTCTGGTAGATAATAAATATATTCGGAGAACCGGCGGAGCGTTTACATGCTCCGCCCTCTCCACTTTAATACAGGAAAAGGTAAAAGCTCTAATTAATGTTGAAAAAAACTAAAATTAAAAGGAGGCGCCATGTCATTCCCGGCCTGGGAATGACGCTTGGAATAACGCTTACCTATTTATCACTTATGGTACTCATCCCGCTTGCAGGGCTGGCAATAAAATCATCATCGCTCAGTTTCAGCGAATTCTGGGATATAATTACTAATCCGCGTGTGCTTGCCTCACTCAAGGTGAGTTTTGGCGCTGCATTCATAGCTGCATTAATAAACTGTTTTTTCGGTTTTATAGTTGCCTGGGTATTGGTCAGGTATAATTTCCCTGGCAGGAGGCTTTTCGACGCTATTGTCGATCTCCCGTTTGCGATGCCTACTGCTGTTTCAGGTATCGCTCTCACCGCTTTGTACGCGCCTAACGGTTGGATAGGGAAATTGCTCGGTCCTGATATCAAGGTCGCATATGCATGGCCCGGTGTAATTATTGCGCTTACTTTTATCGGGCTGCCGTTTATTGTGAGGACCCTCCAGCCCGCGCTTGAAGAACTGGACAAAGCATCGGAAGAGGCGGCAGGAAGCCTGGGCGCCAGCAGGTGGCAAACTTTCCGGATGGTTATAATACCGGAGCTATTCCCTTCCCTGCTCACCGGTTTTGCATTAGCTTTCGCAAGGGCTATCGGCGAATATGGCTCGGTTATATTCATTGCGGGTAACATCCCGATGAAAACGGAAATTGCACCCCTGTTGATAGTCATCAAGCTGGAGCAATATGACTTCATCGGCGCGGCAGCATTGGCTGTCGTCATGTTGATGGCCTCGTTTATCCTTCTTTTTGTAATCAATATCCTCCAGGCATGGGCTCGGCGGAGAATCCAGGAAGGGAGCGCGGAATAATGAAATTTATTACAAATATAAGAGATTATTACTCACAGAAGAGAAAATCCGGCCCTTCCAACCTACTGACCGAGCCTTTATGGGTGCGGATTATCCTTATCGTAGTCGCCATATGTTTCCTCGCGCTGTTCCTTGTACTGCCGCTGGTAGTCGTTTTTAACGAAGCGTTGATGAACGGGATAAACGCATATCTCGAAGCAATCAAGGAACCGGAAGCGCTCTCGGCAATTAAGCTTACTCTGATCGCGGCTGCGATCGCTGTGCCGCTGAACCTTATCTTCGGAGTTGCCGCAGCATGGGCAATAGGCTATTTCAATTTTAAAGGCAGGAACCTGCTGACAACTCTGATAGACCTACCTTTTACCGTGTCACCGGTTGTATCGGGCCTGGTGTTTGTATTGCTCTTCGGCAGGAACGGCTGGTTCGGCCCGTTTTTGCAGGAGCATAACCTGAAGATTATTTTCGCGATCCCCGGTATCGTTATCGCCACGATGTTCGTTACCTTCCCCTTTGTTGCGAGAGAATTGATCCCGCTGATGCAGACCAAGGGGACGGAGGAAGAAGAAGCGGCGCGCTCCCTCGGAGCAGGAGGCTGGCAGATATTCTGGAGAGTCACGCTTCCCAATATCAAATGGGGGCTCCTTTACGGCGTTACACTCTGCACAGCCCGCGCAATAGGTGAGTTCGGCGCAGTCTCGGTCGTTTCCGGGCATATCCGGGGGATGACCAACACAATCCCGTTGCACGTGGAGATCCTTTATAATGAATATAATGTCTCTGCGGCGTTCGCGGTGGCATCGCTGCTCGCCCTGTCCGCGTTGATTACGCTGGCAATAAAGACATTCCTCGAAAGAAAAATTGATATAGATATTCTTGACCAAACCGGTTCAAAGGAAGAGGGGAACTAATGAAAATTGAACTTCAAAACATAAATAAAACATTCGGGAGCTTTAAAGCCCTTAACGATATAAGCCTTACAATTGAATCCGGCGAACTGGTCGCCCTGCTCGGGCCTTCCGGCTCCGGAAAGACAACACTTCTCCGTATAATGGCGGGCCTGGATTTCCCCGATTCCGGCAGCGGGCATATCATGTTTGACGGAGTTGATGTAAACACTCAGCCGCTCAGTTCGCGCGGCGTAGGGTTCGTATTCCAGCATTATGCTCTCTTTAAACATATGACGGTGTTCGATAACATCGCCTTCGGGCTGAACGTCCGTTCGAAAGAAGACCGCCCGTCGAAAAACGATATTAAGGATAAAGTAACCGAGCTGCTTCACCTCATCCACCTTGAAGACCTCGCGAACCGCCTTCCTCATCAGCTCTCCGGCGGCCAGCGTCAGCGTGTGGCATTGGCAAGAGCGCTTGCTGTAGAGCCGCATGTGCTTCTGCTGGATGAACCATTCGGCGCTTTGGATGCCAAGGTACGCCTCGAGCTCAGGCGCTGGCTTCGCAGGTTGCATGATGAAATCGGGATAACCAGCGTATTCGTTACACATGACCAGACTGAAGCGCTCGACCTTTCGAGCAGGATAGCTGTTATCAATAACGGCAGGCTTGAACAGATCGGCACACCTGAGGAGATATTCCACAAACCGAAAACCGAGTTTGTCTTGAACTTCCTGGGCGAGGTCAATTTCTTCCGAGGTGTTGTCGGCAAAGGGAAAATACGTATCGGCAACCTGAAGCTGGAAGCGCCTGAATACAAGGACCAGCCGGAAGAAGCGGCGCATATCTTCATCCGCCCTCACCAGGTGGAGATCATCACCGATCCCAAAGGTAAAAACCAGATGGCTGCGACTATCACACGTATGCACGCTGCCGGGTCATTCGTACGCCTGGAGCTGAAAACCGAAACCGATGACGATTTGTATGTCGATCTGACGCCGGAACGTTTCGAGGAACTGAACCTCGCGAATATCACGAATGTTTACGTTACCCCGAAAAACGTCCTCGTCTTCATAGTCGGCAAACATATTATCTAATCGTGAGAGCCGGCTTGTCGGGCGTAGCCATCGGCGAAGCCTGATCCCGGCGATAAAATATGTAGTCATTCTCGCGAAAGCGGGAATCTTCATTGTTTTGAATTGTCATTGCGAGCGGCCCGTCCCGAGTAAAATCGAGGGATAGCGAAGCAATCTGTATGACACGAACCCCCAGCGGGTTCAGGTCTCCCGACCTGAACCATATATTGGATCGGATCAGGAGATCCAAACCCGCAGCTTTACAGATCACTGCGGTCGCTTCACTCACCTGCGATGACGAGTCATTGCGACACAGCAAAGCAATCTATATTGTCTGAAATAATATTAATATTATTAAAAATAAATCCTAAATTGGAATAATTCTTATTTAGGATCGTTGTAAGAAGTGAACGCGGGTGGTACCAAATGAGTTCCCGCGGCGTTCTTTGAGGCAACGGATGAAAAAAGCGGGATAAAGCACTCAATCAACTTATTTTACGGTTGAGAAAATCAGCAAATGGATTTATCCTGTAATCATTAATAAGGAACGGACTAATTTCAAATTTTTAAAGGAGAAAATAATGGAAATCAAAAAGGATATGCAGGACGCTTTAAACGAACAATTCAAACAAGAATATTACGCCAATTACCTCTATCTATCAATGTCCACATGGTTCGAGGCGGAAAACCTCTCCGGTATGGCAGGTTGGATGAGGAAACAGGCTGAAGAAGAAGTCAAACACGCCATGAAGTTTTACAACTTCATCAACGAACGTGCAGGCCGTGTGATCCTCGGCGCTATAGATAAACCTAAATCCGACTGGAAATCCCCTCTGGATGTATTTGAAGATGCTTATGCACATGAGAAAAAAGTCAGCGCGATGATCTATGACCTCTACAGAAAAGCCATGAAGGACGAAGATTTCGCGACAAAGAACTTCCTCGAATGGTTCCTTGATGAACAGGTTGAAGAAGAAGACCAGACCCTCACCATAGTTGATACACTGAAGAAGATCGGCGACAGCGTTAACGGCCTTATCATGTTCGACCGCGAACTCGGCAAGAGGGACTAACTGAACGAATATAAAGGCTGTGATTTATGAGCGAAACATTTTCCATTGAAGAAATATTCAGGCTGGCGATAGAAATCGAACGGAACGGAGCACGGTTTTACAGGAACGCGGCGGAGACAGTAGATAATTCAGAGTTGAAAATGAAATTCAACGAGCTAGCTCAGATGGAAAAAGCGCATGAGGAAAAATTGACAGTCCTTAAAAATAAACTCTCCGGCAAGGGAAAACCTCTTGCCGGAGATATTTCTTTGCATGATGATAATTTTATCCGCGCCTTCGCCCGAACGGCGGTTTTTAATTCGCCGCCTGAAAAACAATCATTTGATTCGGATTCCAAAATAATCAGTTTCGCGATGGAGAAAGAGCAGGAATCGATTACATATTATGAGGCGCTAAAGGAGCTTCTTGACGGGGCGCAGGATAAGAAAATCATCCAGCTTTTAATTGACGAGGAAAAAGAACACCTCGCATTGCTCTCATCACTCCAGCAATAACAATCCCTGTACCAGGAGGAATATAAATTGACCCCCCATTTTAAAGCACAGAAAGTTGTTGACAATATTTACTGGGTCGGCGCGATCGACTGGAAGCTCCGCGATTTCCATGGGTATGAAACCCAGAGGGGCACCACTTATAACGCTTACCTTATTATCTCTGATAAAATCGCCCTGATCGATACGGTCAAGGCTGCATATAAACAAGAACTTATCCAGCGGATATCTTCCGTGATAGACCCGCAGAAAATAGATTACATCATATCCAACCATGCCGAGACCGATCACTCCGGTTCGCTCATCGACATGATAAAACTTATCAAGCCGGAAAAGGTTTTCGCGACAGCCAAAGGTGTGGAGGCATTAAAGGCGCATTACCATCATGATGAGGAGATCACCGCCGTCGGCGAAGGAGATGATCTTAAACTCGGCTCCATCACCTTGAAATTTTTCGAGACCCGTATGTTGCACTGGCCGGACAGCATGGTGACTTACGTCCCCGAAAGAGAATTACTTTTCTCGCAGGATGCTTTCGGCCTTCACCTTGCGACCAATGAACGGTTCGAGGAAGACGTGCCTCAGTGGATCGTTGATTTCGAGGCAGCAAAGTACTATGCCAATATCCTAATGCCGTATTCGACCCTTATCCCGAAGACGCTCGATAAGCTCTCTACCCTGCCGATAAAGATTTTCGCGAATGACCACGGGCCGATCTGGAGAAAAAACATCGGACGCATAATCGAGCTATATAAGAAATGGTCAGCGCAGCCCTACACGATGAAAGCGGTCATTACATACAGGACTATGTGGGGCTCTACCGAAAAAATGGCGATGGCTATAGCAGAAGGCCTAAGCGAAGGTGGCGTATCCGTAAAGATGATGCCTCTTAACAGCACCCACCGGAGCGATATCGTGACTGAAGTCCTCGATGCGGGCGCTTTCTTCGTGGGCTCCCCTACCCTCAATAAAAACATGTTCCCGGCAGTCGCCGACCTGCTCTACTACATAAAAGGCCTGGCTCCGAAGAACCTGATTGGTGATGCCTTCGGCTCTTATGGATGGGCTGACGGCGTTGTCGAAGAGATACGGGGAATCCTAAGCGGTATGAAGGTTGAGTTAGTAAACGATTCACCGATGAGCGCAAAATACGTCCCGGATGAAAAAGTACTGCAGGATTGTTTTGAAATGGGAAAGAAAACTGCTAAAATGCTGGCAGCTAAAATCAGCGGTTAAACTTTTTTAACGGAGGATAACAGATGCAAAAATACGAATGCATTCCATGCGGTTACATTTATGATCCTGAAGAAGGCGATCCTGAATCCGGTATCGAACCCGGCACACCATTTGAGGAATTACCCGATGATTGGACCTGCCCCCTCTGTGGAGTAGGCAAGGAAGATTTTGAACCAGTAGAAGAATAATAATCCCTTAACATTGAAAAAGACCTCCTGTTTCCATACAGGAGGTTTTTTTATTCATAAATATCTTTAATTTTCCCTCTCATCCCCTCCAATAAAGTGTAATCTAGATTACGGTATTCAAGATCAATTCTGCGATAATATAATCACCAGTAGAGTTCTATATCTACCGTTCAAAAAAAGGAGTGTGTTATGAGAAAAGTCAATCCATCATCAGTCATTCTAATTATATTGGCAATATCAGTTGCATTCCCTTCAATTCTTTCGTCGCAGAGTAAAATGGTTATCTTATTCAAATTAAAAAATTATAGTGGAAAATCCATAGCTATCACGAAGAATATTCCAGACCTGAGAGACTCTGAATATAAATTTAATGACATGGCATCTTCACTTCAGATGAGAGGCGTCTCATCCATCGCTGTGTACGAAAATGTAAATTACACAGGCAAGTGCCAGACCTTCAGATCCGATCAGAAGAATCTGTCTGATAGTACTATAGGAGCAAACCAGATTTCATCTATTAAACTGGACGCGGAATGTCTGGTAAGGGGCCCGGTTGTTATGTTGTTTGAGCATATCAGATATGGTGGCAAATTTGTTGAAATCAATGATGATGAACCAAATCTCGGTAAAGAGAAGTTTAACGACAAAGCATCATCTCTAAAACTCTACGGGATAGATTCTATAGCCGTCTATGAAGATAAGGACTTCTGGGGAAAATGCCAAACCTATACAAAGGATCAGATTTCACTGGCAAACAATGACACTATGTCCTCCCTCCGGATAAATAAGAAGTGTGAAGATTATATACAAATCACAGTTAAAAATAACAGCCCGGCTTTTGTTTATGTGAGTTATCCGGGCCTTCCGCAATTGCATAAAGAATTAACAGGCGGGATGAGGCACAGTTTTATCCTGACAACCTCTTACCCTTATAATTTTGTCAGGCTCGATAATATTGATATAACAGAAATCGGCAGTGGCACCACGACATATTATAAAATCTGCGAATACGAATCATTCACCGGCGGAAAAACTTATAAAATATCTGTCAACGGATTCATCAACCAGCACTGCGTACTGACTGAAGAATAGGCAGGATCGAAACTGATGAGGTAATCATTAAATTCAATTGCATTGAGAAGGGCGAGAATTCCACTCCTTCTTGTTCATTATCGTACAAAACTGTGCGATAACGGACGCCGACAAACCTTTATTTATATATCATCGTCTAACCTACTGATAATAAGAGGTTTACTCAATAAATGAAGTGGCATATCAGTTGCAATTAAATACAGGGTAGATACTAAATATTGTTATATAAAGCTCATAAAATAGTTATTGTGACTGATTAACTGGAGTAATACTATGAATTTAATACTTTCACTTAAATATCTTCTCAGAAATATCAAAAAGAATCCCATTATTTATTTAATGAATATTTTTGGACTGGTTTTGACCTTTGCGTGTTCATTCCTGATTGCAATATGGGTAATTCATGAATTCAGTTATGACGATTTTCATAAAAATGGTGATAATATTTGCAGGATTATTGCCGATGAAGAAGGCTCCAAAGTCTGCGTTACACCCATTCCACTTGCATCATATTTGAAAGAAAATCTGCCGGAAGTGAAAAACGCAACCAGGATAAAAGAATGGATCGCTAGAATCAAATACAAGGAAAACTCATTCTATGAAAAAAATATCCTCGTAGTGGATCCATCTTTTATAGATATTTTCTCATTTGATTTTATATCGAGGCCTGAAGCAAATCCGCTCAGTAACCCTGATTCAATACTCATCACAGAACGTATGGCCAAGAAATATTTTGGTAATCAAGACCCGATTGGAAAAACTGTTCGATTTAGCAGTGGACTGGACCTGAAGGTTACAGCTGTACTTAGAGATATCCCTGAAAACTCTCATTTGAAATTTGATTTTCTGTTTAGTTTTCTTCTCCTGAAAAAATATGGCTTTAATATGGATGACTGGGAAGATACCTCCTACCATACATATATCCTCACCGCTGATAACATCAACATGGATTCACTGGCTCATAAAATACAATCCATATATAAAGATTTAAGGAAGGCTGATGTCGGAATAGTAATTCAAAAGTTATCCAGAGTTCACCTGTATTCCGATTTCAAATGGGATTTTCCGGGCCAGGGAAACATACTTCAGATTTATATCCTGATTCTTGCCGCAACTCTAATTCTGATAATCGGTGTGATAAATCTAATAAGTTTAAATAGCTCTTTATATACCGCTAAAATGAAAGAATTTGCGATAATGAAAATCTGCGGCTCATCAATGAAAACCTTCATACCACAAATTTTCTTAGAGGTTTTAATCCAGGTAGCCGTTTCTTTAGTACTGTCAATAGCTCTTGTAGCGATATTGCTTCCGGTCATATCTAATTCTCTATTAATACCCCTTTCTCTTTCTTCTGTATTTACATTACCAGGGTATATTTCTATTTTTCTTGGAATCCTGGTAATTTGCGGCTTTACCACCCTCTATCCTTTATTTGCTATTCTCAGAATGAATACCTCACAGGTAATCAAGGACTCATCTCAAACTTTAAGCGGCGGATTAAAATTCCGGAAGGGTCTTGTGCTTGTACAATTCTCAATCAGCATATGCCTGATGATCTTCCTGGGATTTATTAATCATCAACTTAGTTTTATTACCCATAAAAACCTTGGCTATTCATCCAAAAACATCATTTATTCAGTATTAAATAATATAATTGTATCTAAACCCGGCGTTATCAAAAATATGCTGCTTGAAAGCCCGGATATTGAAAACGTCACCTATACTGATGATATGCTAATGACTTCAGGAAGTGGGACAAGTAATACTGACTGGCCGGGTAAAGGAAACGATGACCCGGTTCAGTTTCAACTCAGATGGGTTGATGAAGATTATATTGATACTTTCGGTATGCAAATGATAAGCGGCCACTTCTTTACCAAGGACATACCTTCTGAGTTAAAAGATGGAATAGTACTTAATGAAACTGCAGTAAAAGTAACAGGACTTAAAAATCCTATTGGTAAATGGTTAATTGTTGGTGAGCAGCATGAAGGAGTTAACAAAATTATAGGAGTAGTAAAGGATTTCCATTTCACTTCGCTGCATAGACAGATAGAGCCTCTGGGTATAATTTACAATCCAAAAAGATTTAATTATCTATGCATCAAGTTTAAAGATGGTTCATACAAGGCAGCTCTTTCTCATATACGCAATGTTTGGGAAAAAGTCTGTCCTGAATATCCACTGGATATAAGTTTCCTGGATGAACAGGTCCATGCGCTTTATGGCAATGAATACCTGACAATAAAAATAATTTCTTTCTTCAATGTTGTTGGAATTTTCATTTCAATACTTGGTTTATCCAGCCTGGCTTTCGCGAGTATCACACGTAGAACCAAGGAAATAGGAATCCGTAAAGTTCTCGGAGCCACGATTATTGGTCTTGTCAGAATGTTATCCGGTGATTTTACCCGTAATGTACTTTATGCAAATATTATTGCCTGGCCATTAGCTTATTACCTTGTAGCAAGATGGCTTGAAACATTTCATTATCGTGTGGACATTAATTTTATAATATTCCTGGGATCAGGTTTACTTACGCTTATAATCTCTCTTTTTGTAGTAAGTTTTTATACAATTAAAGCAAGTTTGATAAATCCAATCCAGGCGATTCGACATGAATAATATCTATTTAAAAAATAGTGTGATGTTTCATCTGATTTTTTAAGATAAATATTTAAAAAACCAGAATATTATTATAGCAATTACAACCAGCGAATGAATTGATAGTACTCTCCTATAATATAAAACCTGTATTGACGAGACAATCAGTTGAGGAGCGCACAGGAAAAAAGAAATAATAGATGATAACGACACAGACGAAATAAAACTCATCGAATGCGTTTCTTTTACAAATTCAAAAGTGGTCTGAATCATACTGAATAAAGTGAGGAATTTCATTTAACCAGGATCCCTCCATGCTTATGTAGGATATAGTAAGTACATTTATCAGATATCACTGTCATTTTTATTCTCCTTCGCTGAAAACTCGAGGATATCCCCTGGCTGACATTCAAGAACATCACATATAGCCTCAAGGGTAGAAAATCGAACAGCTTTAGCTTTCCCCTGTTTCAGGATTGATAGATTTGCCATAGTAATGCCCACTTGTTCGGATAACTCTGTAAGTTTCATCTTACGTTTGGCCAGCATCACATCAAGATTTACTACAATTGCCATAATCCTACCCATTTATATTGTTAAATCTTGGTCTGTTTGGATTTCAGTGCCGCGCTTGAATATCCCTGAAAGAACAACAAGGACCAATCCGGCAAAATAGAGTTCAAGATTCAAGTACTGAATAATTTCCTCTACCGAGATAAAAATTCTCGCTCCTTCAACATGAAGTGATGAATTAAGATAGACAACGGCAATAATTGTAAATATCAACCTGACAATTTCCGCTCCAATAAGGCATAAACCCATATCTCTCATTCTTCGCGCATTTTCCATAATAAAAGGTGTCCCTTCGGTCACCGTACGCAAAAACCGCCTCAGAAGAATAATTACTCGCAAATAAAGAAAGAAATAAAGCAGCCATAAGCCAATAACTGCCGCCAATATCAATCGATTCTCTGTTTTAGTTAATGCAAAACCGGTCATTAAAAACTGAGTATCAAAAAGACCTCTGTCTTCATCTACAATGTGATTATTCGGAGTTTGATCATCAAGGAGATATGTCTGGGCAAACCCAAAAATATTAGTGGGTGAGTGCGGATTAATCATTAATACGATGAGATTGATCGATCCTGCAAAGAGTATCAGGATAAAAAAACAGTAAACGATTGTTAATAAGACCTTTAAAGTTTTTGAAACACCCTTCTTATCATCCATATAGCTACCCTTTTAATTAATTAAAGTGGTTTTATTAAAACTCATATAATATTTATTGTCCTTCACCAATTATTTATCGTTTATCAATAAGAATAACGAGAAAAAAGAATAAATGTTCTTAAGGTAAAAATATTTTGGGGATTTTTTAAAATTATTTTAATAAAGCAGGATCGAAGTGTAGTCGTTATATTGATAAAAAAAACTGCTGATTACAAATTAACCAGCAGTCGATATTTTTTTTAAAGTAGATCGGATTATTCTTCAGAATCCGGTTCGGATTCATCATCCAGTACAGGTTCTGGCTCGCTATATTTACTTTGCGACTCTTCTTCCAGCTGTTTTAATTGTTCTTCAGTAATTGTAAAGTTGATATTCGCAAAACCATTTTTACCTTCAATAACCACCCCATTAAGTATATCATTAGCGATAGGGCTTTCTTCTGCAATAATTCCAGCCATCATCACTTTCATTCCGTTAAAAGTATCTGCCACTTTTTTTGCATTTTCATCGGTATCTGTAAATAGTTTGAAATCGGCATATATTGTCTTCGCTTTGTAACTAATTCCAAAACCTATAAAATTTACTGAACCCAACGTTTGCGAAAAGGGATTTCCTTCCAGACCGGTTTTATCCAGTTCTTTCATTGAAAAATAACCAAACAAATCAGATGTATTATCAATATTGGAATTTATATCTTTAAAGGATTCGCTCTTTTTAGCATTAGGTACCTGATTCGTGTATACTTTAATTGCCTGCCGCAAAGTATCTAGATCCCGCGAATATAACATTGTCCCATCATTAGTAATATGCAGACAATTCTTCGTACCATCCTCTTCAGTAAGAACTAATATCTCCCATGCTTCGTTTTTCAGGGCTTCGAATTTCCCACCTTTAGCATTTACATCATTTTTCTTAAAATCAACAATCTTCATAAGAGCGGAGTAATCCAGGGAGCTGAAAAGAACACCATACATATTATTGGAATTTCCATTATCAGCGACAATAGAATCCAGTGGTACTATCAAGAGCCCATGCAAGTCCTTTGTAATATCGATACCTGTTTTCTCCTGAACCATGGACAGCTTACTCCAGATATCCGCATCATCTATAAGATCGAAAACCCCATTATTAGCAAAATTGCCAACATTAATATAAATGTAACCGAAAGCATTAGCATCAATGTAATTCTCTATATCAATATTGCTGGCGGAAAC
>JAFGBY010000118.1 GCA_016932915.1 Acidobacteriota bacterium
TCGTTTCCACCACCTTCGATTTTATAGAAAGTCCCACCATTAATCACTCCGCATCCCCCTGTTTGAGAATGTCTTTTCGCGCAATAAATTCCACTTCATGACAAGGTTCACTTTCATTAGGGGTAGGCGCATTATCGACAGCGCGAAGATAGTAAAAGTATTTGATATTTTTAACGGGCGGTGTATCAATGTATTCGGTAACTGTTAACAGGGTATCATTCAATTTCTTCCATTTGTTTTCGTTTTCTGCACGCCTGTAGATATTATATCCCGCGAAATCTTTTTCGCTGTTTGGTGACCAGAGCAGTGTTACAGATTCAAGCCTTGCCAATGTATAAAGACCTTTTGGACTTGCCGGAGGAAATTTATCAATCGGAGTGATTTCCAGAGGTCTTCCGAATTCGGATTCATAGTAATTCGATTCATATTTAAGGTAAGAAGCGAGATAATAACAGTATTTCTTGCCGTATTTATAACCTTTATCCTCAAATTCTACTTTGTTAAATCTTTCAAAATTACTGTTTTTTACAGGGATGACTTCTCCTGCCTCACCCTCTTTATCCGCAACCACGGAAAGTTTTATGTCAGCAATATCGATTTCTTTCTTATAATTATCTTCATCAATACTTATTTTAAGGGTCAGCTTTTTCGGGTCATCCATGATTTTATACTTGATATTGTAGTCAACCCAATCAGTAATCAATTCCGATTTATAATCAGCTGTCTGCCTAGTTGTACCGTCATCAATAATTGTAATAATTGCAGTAGGAGTATTCGCCTTTGCACGGAAAGTAATATTTATAGACTTTCCACTATATTTCTTTCTTGTTTCTTCATCGGAAGCCAAATCTTGTGATATTCCGTTTCCTTTGGCGCCGGAATTTACAAATCTTGTGAACACTATTTGTTTCCCTGCAGAATCAGTTTCCTCAAGATGCATCGATCTTAAAATCCCGCTCAGTTTCCAGTCCTCTGGTTGAATCTCGGTTTTTTCATCTGAAATATCAAATAGATTTACTGATTTGCAATCACCCCGGTATAAAGCAACACCGGTCTGTAATCCCTCGGAGGAAAAATCAGGTTTCGATTTTATAACAATCTTTTTTTCTTCTTCTTTGTAATCCAATGTATTCGGAGGCTCGGTAATTTTCATAGGTGAAATTGATATTATCTTACTTATCCCCTCATACTTTCCGGTTGAGTCATCTACATCGATTGCATAATAATAAATTGGAGGGAAAACTGAATCTTGATAATCTATCTCTATATCTTCATAGATAATTGTTGTGCCAGCCGTTTTAGCTGAACTATCACTCGAACTCAGTTTGTAAACAACTCTAGCTGAACCTGAGAATTCATCCTCGCTCATTTTTTCACTGAAGGCAGGCATCCGTCCCGATTTTGTGCCTCGCGCGACTGGGACGATATCATGATTCTTCTGCAGTTTATCTTCCTCTGATTCTTTGGATTTTTTATCATCCTTCATCACGGGGGCTTCGAGCTTCCGTAACCTTAAAAGTGTAATCTCCCAATCATTCCCGTTCTGTCCGACAAACGGATTCGTAATTTTGACAATTATCCGTTCACCCCTCTGGAAAACAAATGGGGCGGACGGCCTGGAAGATTGCTCACTTAACGGCGGTAGAGGCGGTTTTTTACTGCCACACCCTGCTAAAACCAACACCAGTAGAAACAGGAGTGGCAGAATCCGTTTATAAAATATATTTACTGAGGTCATAATCTTTTACAAGGTCCTGTAAATGTTCATCAACATATTCCCGGTTAATCGTAACCGACTTTCCGGCTATTTCATTGCCGAGGAAGGATATTTCTTCAAGAAGTTTTTCCATCAGGGTATATAAACGCCTGGCGCCAATATCCTCTGTGCGGCTGTTAACTTCCTCTGCAAGATCAGCGATCCGCTCCAGTCCTTCTCTTGGGAAATCAAGTTTCAATCCTTCGGTTTCCAGAAGCGCAACATACTGTTTTGTGAGTGAGTTTTTCGGTTCTTCGAGAATTCGTATAAAATCTTCTTTTTTCAGAGAATCGAGTTCCACACGGATAGGAAAACGACCCTGCAATTCCGGTACGAGGTCAGAAGGTTTCGCAGTGTGGAAAGCCCCTGCAGCTATGAACAGGATATGATCCGTTTTGACCATACCGTGTTTCGTATGAACGGTCGTCCCTTCGACAATGGGTAGTATATCCCTCTGTACTCCTTCTCTGCTGACATCAGGCCCATGCGCTGAATTCCTTCCGGCTATTTTATCGAACTCATCGATAAAGATAATGCCAGAATTTTCTACCCGCGCTACAGCTTCTTTACTGATGGACTCCTGGTCAATCAGTTTATCCTGCTCTTCACTAAGTATATATTCCCTCGCTTCGGAAACTTTCAACCTTCGCTTTTTCGATTTTCCAAAGATATTCGGGAACATCTCTTTCATGTTAAGTCCCATCTCCTCGATACCGCCACCTGTGATGATCTCAAGGTGAGGAATCGATTGTTCCTGCACATCAAGTTCAAGTGTGCGGTCATCTAGAACGCCTTTGCGGAGCTGTTCACGGATTTTATCCCTGGTAGATTCTGAACGGTCTTTCATATCCTCTTCACGGTGGGAGGGGTGTTTTGATGGCGGTAGTAGAAGATCGAGAAGGCGTTCTTCCGTGCGCTTTTCCGCTGAATGTTTTACGCGCTCCCTCATCTCCTCCTTAACCATATTTACGGAGAGGTTCACAAGATCCCTCACCATCGATTCTACATCTCGGCCGACATAACCAACTTCTGTATATTTTGTCGCTTCCACCTTGATAAACGGGGAGCGGGCGAGGGTTGCAAGACGTCTTGCTATTTCGGTTTTACCTACACCGGTAGAACCAATCATAATTATATTCTTAGGCGCCACTTCCTGCGCAAGGTCTTTTGGAAGTTTTAATCGCCTTATCCTGTTCCTGAGGGCAATAGCGACAGCTTTTTTTGCCTTGTCCTGGCCAACTACATACTTATCAAGTTCCGCCACTATCTGCCTTGGTGTCATATTATCAAGGTCCAGCGCGCCTTTAAGCGCAGGCAGACCAGTATTTTCTATACTATCAGTCATTAGTTCAATTCCTCCAGGGTGATATTACTATTAGTATATATACAAATATTTGATGCTATCTTCATCGCTTCGAGAGCGATTGATTTTGCGTCCATTTTTGTATGTTCCAGTAAAGCGCGTGCCGCGGCAAGAGCGTAAGGGCCGCCTGAACCAACTGCAATAACACCATCATCGGGCTTGAAGAGGTCACCGGTACCGGAAATAAGATACGTGTCTTCCTTATCGCATACCACCATCAGGGCTTCGAGTCTTCTAAGTACTTTATCAGTTCTCCAGTCCCTGGAGAGTTCAACTGCAGCCCGGCTGAGGTTGCCTTTATATTCCTCTAGTTTCGCTTCAAACCTGTCAAGCAGAGCCATCGCATCAGCGGAAGCACCGGCAAAACCGGTAATTACGCTATCCTTATATATTTTTCTTACCTTCTGCGCGCCGGCTTTCATAACGGTATTGCCAAGGGTTACCTGTCCGTCACCAGCCATTACTACTTTATCATCGCGCCTGACGCAGAGAATGGTTGTCGATTTTGTCTTCATTGTACTCCTCATCTTGATATTTATTTATTATTCCTGGAATATCTGAATTTTGGTTCTGGCTATAATATCAGCAAGGTTCCTTCCCCTGAAATCGAAAAAGAACCACAAATAACCTACTGTTGCCAAAGCCAGCGATATAATAGTCAACAGACAATGTAAAACTATATTTCCGAGAGATACCTGGTACCCGGATTCACTTATTATCCTTATATGAAACATCATTTTACCGATTGTCTGCCCGTTTGATGTCGTGAAATAAACATTGTAAATTATTGCCAGGACGATATAAAAAATTGCAAATCTCCACCACGATGCAGATATCATCTGTCCCATGCTGACATCCAAAACCGATGATCCGAATTTAATAATAACCAGTGTAATAAGTAAAAGCAGCAGGTTATCCCAAACTGCAGCGTATAATCTTTTGAAGTTTACCAGAGTTCTTGTTTCTTCAGCTAATATGTTCTCAGCGTCTTTATACTGAGGTTTGCCCTCGATTGGGCGATATATGGAATCCATATCATCGATCGGAGGTGGTTCCATCTTTTTTGAACTCAGTTTCTGGTACTTGCTCTGCGGTTCATCATACTGTTTTTTCCTGCTTCTTTTATAACCATATTCTTCAGCTAAAGATGGTGCCTTATTATCACCTCTACCCTTTCGCATTGCGACTTTACGAGCTATATACTCTTTGATTTCATCGGGATCAGAAGGGATCGGCTCATAATGCTTATCACGCTGGTTTCTGCTTTCCTCATCCTTTCCACTGATATCTTCATCATATTCATCTTCATCTACATATTCATCTGTATCTTCATCATAATCTTCATGGTGACTGTCATCATAAACATCCGCATGTTCACTTCTCTTCCTTTTCTTCAATGATTCTACAATCTCCATGGCATTCTTTCGAGCAGAGTCAAATTCGTCATCAGAAAATTCATCATCTTCTTCTACATCTTTTTCATCTTCTTCGTAATATTCTTCTTCTATTATTTCTTCGACTATATCTTCATCTTCAATGTATTCTTCATCATCAGCAGCTTCATCAAAAATCAGGTTAGATTGGATTTTTTTCTCTTCTTTTGCTGTTCTTTTTGGATTTCTATCAGTTTCTTTTTCTTTTTTAATTTCCGCAACCCGTTTATTTAATTCAGACCGCCAGTCCACATCATCCCCGAAATTCTTGAACAATTCCTCAGTCTGCGGTTTGCTTTTTCCTTTCCTTTGTTCACGGAGCTTCCTTGGATTAAGGGAAAGGTTATCCTGTAATTCATCTTCTCGGTTCCGGCCGCTGAAACCGCCA
>JAFGBY010000119.1 GCA_016932915.1 Acidobacteriota bacterium
GGAACAGGGGTTGGTAAATGGTTGGGGTCAATTTACCAAGGTCTAATGACCATTTTTATTACATAACGCTAAGTCGTGATAATTATTCCAATTATGAAAAAAATAATCCTGATTATATAAAAATATAATCATATATATTTTATTAAATATTGGCATAAAAACAGGCTCCTTATCAAAAGGAGCCTGTGGTAAATTTGTACAATACCAGGAGAAATTCCCGGTTATACTCTCTTTATTTTAGTTCCCGCCTTCTTCACCGATGTAGTATCTAACTGAAAGTTCTGGGAACTTTTCATTATTAGTCTTTATTTTGATAGTGCCACGGATCACTTCTTTCGGAGCATTATCTTTGAGAAAAACGGTCATCCTGTAATTGTCGCTTTTGCCAATTGGTTCAATTTTGTATTCGAGCCATTTTGTATCTAATTCTACACCTTTTATCTCAAGCTTCTTATCAGTAGAATTCATCACCTTTACGGTTTTAAATCTTGGCTCTTGTTCATTTTTTCTCTTAATGATCAATGCATTTGGCAATAGATATACATCATCGAGAACGGCAGCACTGAGCGGAATTTCAATTTCCGGTTTATTGGTTTTATTCGTTTTAATTTTCAATTTCGCATTAAATCGTCCCGAATTTTCAGAACTGAAGGTAACTTTTAATTTATAAAGTTTCCCGGGTTCGAGAGTGGAAACATCAAATTTGAATAAATCGGGATTTGCCCCGCCAATCTCCGGTTTCTGTAGCTCAAGTGGGTCTTTTGTATTATTGAGAATCTCGAGTTCCCTTGTGGACGTTTCGCCCTGTTTCAAATTCCAGAATCCAATATATGAATTCGGTTTTACATCAACATCGGAAATTGGATTAGCTGACATGATTAGTGTAATCCGTGGCATATGGGGAACATTTGTCTCAACATATATATATTTCACCATCCTCTGACGGTAACCACCTGTATGAAGCTTCGCAGTAATCTCACCGGTTTCCCCTGGTTTTATGGCGTTTTTATTACTCTGTACCGCTGTGCATCCACAGGTAGCTGTTACTTTCTTCAATATCAAATCTTGATCGCCTGTGTTCTTGAATTTGAACGTATATTCCATAACATCCCCGGCCTGGACAGTCCCGAAATCGATTTCTTTTTTCTCAAATGTAATATCCGGGGTTGCTGTTACAGCCGCTGAAAGTAATACGAATGGAATCACAACCAGAACTAAAACCCTTACTAATTTCATTTTACACCTCTGAATTTTATATACCTGTCAATAATTGATTATATCAAACTTGTTAAATATTCTCAACATCTCATCCAGCCCTCTGAAAGTGTATTCAGTGCACAATATTCCTTATTTATATTAGACAATCAGCAATATAAAATGTTCCAAATACATCGCTTATACGTAAAAATATCATTTCCATATGTCATCTTGACATATATTTTGGAACCGCCACTGTGAGGATGATTATCCGTTTAATGAACGATTAGTATGTGGCGGCTCCAAAACATCTGCCCTCTATATAATTTAATACCTTTTTTAACAATTTTTATTGCATATCTACCGATTCTGGTCTTTTTTTGTACAAATTTTTCTACAAACACAATAAAAACCAGTGGAAAGAGCTTTTCCTCTTCACATAACTTTTTTCTTAATCAATCTTCCAATAGATAAATAGCAATTCACATACCAGAATTGCACTATATTGGAATGAATAAGTTTTTTTAGGATTTTTTTATCTTGAGGCGGTTTATAATCTCATGCAAACTTTGCCTTTTTACTCCCGACCTATCGGCAGCATGGGTAATATTCCATTTTTCATCTCTAAGGACTCTCTCGAAATATTCACGAGCGAAATTATCCATCAGGATTTTCCGAGCTTCCAGGTACTCCATACCATACAAGTCCTCCTCGGCAAACCGGCTTACCAATTCAGTATTCTTCTCACCGAATATCGAAAATACATCCCTGGTCAACTCACCGAAATCGGACATCATCACAGCCCGCTCAATAATATTTTCCAATTCCCGATGATTCCCGGGCCAGTCATAATTTAATAACATTTCCATGGCTTCCGAAGATAAACCCTGAATATCTTTACCTGTCGATTCAGCAGATTTATGGATAAAAGTCTCAGCTAACGGAATAATCTCCTGTTTGTGCTTTCTTAAAGGATCGATGTCAAGTGTATTATCTTTTGTCTTTTCCAAGATTCGTTGATCTACCGATTTACCTGTCAGGGCTTTCTCCAGATTCTGCACAGTGGAAAAAACCACCCTTATATCAATTGGTTCGACCCTTGCTGAACCAACCGCTTTTAATCGACCATTTTCAATTACATCAAAGATTTCTGCCTGAATCTCAGGATCGAATTTATCGATCTCATCAATAAAAAGGGTACCACCGTTAGTCATCTGGAAAATTCCGGGAGTTGTTCTCGTTATTCCCCCATCATCTGTTTTTATTTCACCAAAAAGCCTTTTCCTGATTTGCTCCGATTCAACATTCGTTGAAGTTATTGAGCTGAACAGCCTGTCTCGCCTGCCACTGTTGTAGTGAATAATCCTCGCAATAATCTCTTTACCCGTTCCGGATTCTCCACATATCAACAAGTGCTTATCCGATTTTATTGCCTTCTGTATAAACGCCCTTGCCTTCTCCATTGAGTTGCTTTCCAGCAGAGGATGTTCCAGCGAATAACTTTGACTGAGTTGAGCCTCCAGCAGCTCTTTCTGAGAAATAATATCGCGCATCTGAAAATGCGTCTCAACCGCTGTTTGTAACGCAGTATCGTATTCATCGGATCTCAGATATGTATCGATTCCATGCTCAAGTTTTCCGGTCACAGTCTTTTCATCAGCAGAACCGGAAAAACCTATTATAATAAAACCTGCTTTTTTCTCCTGCCTGAATCTTACTACCCTGTCGCTTATCTCAAGGTTGCCGTCATCATGTACCAGTACCAGGTCGCATGGCTCGACACTCAGCATATCCAAGGCATCATCAGCTGAATCCAGAAAAAACAGATCTCTGCCCTCTCCCTGAAGTAATTTCTGCGCAACGGAATAATTTGCAGCAATACCATCAATAACAAGCAATCTTTCGCGTTTCTTCGACATACTTCTCTATCCGATTATTTTTCCAACAACTTCAATAAGATCAGCCGGGCTGAATGGTTTTGTGAGGAATGCATCAGCATGAAGCGCCTTTGCTTTTTTTTCCACCTCTTCCATAACCTTTGCTGTAAGTATTATAACAGGAATTCCAGCAAGCGAATGATCCTCTTTCATCTTTTGAAGGACTTCCAGCCCGTCCATCTCAGGCATGGCAATATCCAGTATAACAAGGTCTGGATTGTTCTTTTTCATATTTTCAAGGCCTGCAGCCCCTGAAAGCTCAGTCAATACCTCATATCCTTCATCACCCAGGTTAAATTCAATAAGCCTGTTAATATATCGTTCATCATCTATCACGAGGATTTTCTTCATATTTACCCCTGTTTATTGCTTGAGAGGAAGCCGGAAGATGAGCCTGCTTCCATTTTTATATGCCCCGTCAACAGCCAGCGTACCATGATGCATCTTCGCGATTTCGCTGGCGATGAAAAGCCCTACACCTGTGCCCCTCTGCCTGCGGGTATCACCGCCATCTATCATATAAAACTTTTCGAATATCTTTTCTTTTTCTGAGGCGGGAATCCCGATACCACGATCGCTACACATAAAAACCGCTTCATTCCCCTCTTTTTTCACTTCAATTAAAACCTGTGTACCCTGGCTTGAGAATTTTATCCCGTTCTCGATCAGGTTAATAAAGACCTGCCTGACCCTGTCCTTATCCGCCGTTACCTTCACTGGTTTTTTACCGGTACGGACTGAAAGTTCAATTTTTTTCTCATCGGCAAGCGGGGTCAGCAGCTTCTTCACAAACTCAGCTTCACTCACCATATCGAACTCCTGGAGATTCAGAGATTGTTTTACATTTCCCTGCTGAATCCTGGTGATATCAAGCAGGTCGTTAACGATGCGTTCCATCCTCAGGCTTTCAGTCGCTATTATATCCAAAAATTCTTTCCTGGTTTCGGGATTGATATCACGGGTCAGAAGTGTCTCCGTAAATCCCTTTATTGAAGCCAGCGGAGTCCTTATCTCATGCGATACATTTGAGAGGAACTCGGTCTTCAGCCTGTTCAGGTTTTCAAGCTCTATATTCTTCAGTTTGATCTCGGCGACCCTGTTTTCGACCTCATCTTCCAACTCTCCCGTATATTTCGCAAGTTGTTTCTGTAGTTTTTCGGTCTCCGTGACATCCGCAAGGATCATCAGTTTCTCCGGTGAATCTTCAATCAGGGGTGTGCTCATTATGGAGAGCTCATAGAACCTGTCATCTATTGGGAGGACAATCCTCCTGTCCTTCTGGGCTTTCTCGAATAAAGTCTGCTTAAAACCTGTGACTGAACTTTTCATTAAAGAGATAATATCCTTGCCGATCACATCCAGCGCGTTTACGGAAAATATCTTCTCAGTTCGTTCATTCACAGAAAGAATCCTGTTCGAGCCGTCCAGTTCGATCAGCCCGATTAGATCGTTCTCAAAAATGGTCTCATACCTGCTACGGAGAATATTTATTTCCGCCGAGACCCGGTCATCCATCCGTTTGCCTTTGTCCGCGGTTTCCCAGATATTTACCGGGAATTCCTGTTCTGCAAGCAGTGAAGTAGTAGCCGCGAGGACCTTGATACTCAAATTCTCCACACTGCTTTTAGTAAGTACCAGGTCAGCAACCAAACGATGGGATGGGGATATCTCCGTGCTGACCAGTAATATCCGTGGAATTCCGCCATATCGGGGGTCCCTGCTCAGGAATGTTGCCAGTTTTTGCCCGTCAACAGGTTTTAAAATATAATCGATTATCAACA
>JAFGBY010000120.1 GCA_016932915.1 Acidobacteriota bacterium
ATAACGAGATATCCCGAAAAAATATTACAGTAATTAAGTTTTATAAAGAGCATATATACGCAAAATAAAAATAAAAAATTACTTTGGTTGAAGGGGCACAAAACTAGAGTTGTATGTAATTGAACTTTTTAATTCGATAATGTAGAATATAAAACATATCTTATGAAAATAAAGCATTGCCACAGCTCACATCCCCGTTTTGGTGTTTTTAATTCGTGGTTTCGTGGAGATTATCAGTTTGAGCTTGTTTCCGGGATAGAGCATGAAGCTAAACGCAATGATGTCCAGGTATTTTACTTCATAGGCCGTTTCCCTCATTCCCCATGGCCTTATGAGGCTATTTGCAATTGTATGTTCGATATTGCGCTCGATGCCTCGCTTGACGGACTTGTGATTACACCAATGATTTCAAATTACAGCACCAAACAACAAATGAATGAGTTTGCTTCGCGATTCTCCCACATTCCGCTTGTTACGATTAATTTTAAAACAGAGCACGGAAATGCGATTCTTACAAATAATGCTCCTGGATTCCAGAGGTTAATGCAGCACCTTATTGAGTATCACGGGTATCGGAAGTTCGCGTTTCTTAATGGACCGGCTCACAATTTCGACGCGGTGGAGCGCGCTGATATTTATAAATCTATGCTTAATTCATATGGCATATCGTTTGATCCATCTTTTATTGTAAACGGTCATTATATCTATATTTCAGGGATGGAAATGGTAGCTGAATTTTTTGATGATCGTAAATTAAAACCGGGAAGGGATATTGAAGTTATCGTCTGCGCGAACGATATGATGGCACTGGGCGTACTGGATGAACTTGAGACAAGGGGTATCCGGGTGCCTTCGGACATCGCTGTTACAGGTTTTGATGGAATGCGTTATACCTTTTTTCCCAAAGCCCCGGTTACTACAGTACGCCAGCATGCATTCGAAATAGGTAAAACCTCTATATTGAATCTTATTAATTATGATCCGGACAGAGAAGATATCATATTCGATACAGAACTTGTCATCCATTCCTCCTGTGGATGCAGTGTTGAAAATACGCCGGATTCTTACGGAGTAAATCCGGAACCTCATGTAACACAAAAAAGCAAAAACAAACCAATAGACAGAACATTACCCGAAAACTTAAGCGGAAAAACCGGGTACTGGAAGGACTTTGAATATTTTTTCTCACAGACTATCATCAGTATATACAATATGAGACTATTAAATAATATGAGCGAATGGGACGAATGGCTCCTGCATAACTTGCCGGGTCTTAAAATTGGAAGTGCTTATCTTTTTATGTATACAGACTCATTTCCTGCATCACGTTCTTTGAAACTTATAGCTAGTTATAACAGAAAAAAGGTAAAACAGGAAAAGAAGGGACAGGTGATTCCATTTAACTATGTATTTGACGAAATATTAACAGGAAGTAAAAGAATATCATACTGTATCCTGCCCCTCCATTATCAAAACGATATATACGGACTGGCAGCGATGGAAGTCAGCATGCAATCTGCATATACATATGATGCATTGTCTAATCAGATCGGAAACACTATAAGAGGCCTTATGCTGATGGAGAAATTGCGTAAGGCGAATGAACAAAAGACACAGTTCTTCATCAATGTCGCTCACGAAACCAAAACGCCACTAACACTGATTCGAAATTACCTCGAACGGAGCATAGAGCGGCATCCGTCTGATAACGACCTCGCAATTGTCAAGCAGAATATCGATATCATGCTCCAAAACATTCTAAATTTACTCGATGCAGAACGTCTTTCGAAGGGGATGATGTCGTTTTCACATGATTCATTCATTGATCTCTCCGAAGCCAGCAGGCAGAAGTGCGCGCTGTTTCGTCCTGTGGCTGAAAAAAAGAATATAACTATCAGCCTGAATGCCGAAAAGGATATTATCATTAAAATCGATCCTGATGCGCTCGACAGGATATTAAACAATCTGCTGGATAACGCAGTCAAATACACTCAAAAAGGGGGAAAGGTTTCTATTAAAGTTAGAAAAACCAACGGTAAGGCGATATTGCGAGTAAGTGATAACGGCCCGGGTCTTTCAGTCGATACGATATTACACCTCTTTGATCCGTATTATCAGCTTTCACAAAAACGGACGAGTAAACAGGGAATTGGAGTTGGGCTTTCTATAGTGAAGAAAATCATTGATGATCTTAGTGCTGTAATCACTGCCTCGAATAACAAAAATGGTGGTGCAAGTTTTATATGCGAATTTATAGCGTGCACGGGACAGGTGGCCAAGAAACAGCTAAAAAACATCCCTCTTTTAAAACCTCCGGCAGGAATCGTCTTTGATGAGAATATCAAAGAAGAAGACATATCCAGTGATAAATCATCAATACTTATTGTGGACGATAATGTCCAGATGCTAAATTTCCTGAAAGTATCACTTAAAAATAAATACAATGTATTCCTCGCAACCGATGTACCGGCTGCGATTGCCAAGCTTAATACTATTGTTCGTCCTGAGTTAATTATTTCGGATATCATGATGGATGGTATGGATGGACACGCACTTCTTGAAAAGGTAGCAGAAACCGAAGAGTTCTGCGATATTCCCTTTATCTTTCTCACTGCAGTAAGCAACCAGGACGAAGAAATACGCAGCCTTGCTGAGGGTGCTATCGATTATATCAAAAAGCCGTTTTCCCTCCCGGAACTCGAAAAAAAAATAGAATCAATCATTACCCTCCGCAAGCGGATGAAAAAACGAGATGTCATGGACATCCGTAAAGGAATAGAAGGCCTGCTGTCGAAGATAGAGAATAGTAAAAAACAACATCCCGGTACAGTTTTTGAATCACTCTGTATCAAATATAACATTTCTGCCCGCGAAAAAGAAATAATCAAACTTATGCTCGAAGGGCTTATTAATAAAGAAATCGCAGGCAGGCTGAACCTTTCCACCCGGACAGTAGAATACCACATCACTAATATATATAAAAAAGCCGGTATATCGAAAAGATACGACTTGATATCCCTGTTCAGAATTTAAAGAAATGATCCAGATGATTCCTTAGCCGGAATATGTGGCAAAAAAGTCCTGCTAAAAGATCCTCGCTGGGATAATGTCCCTCTCTATACAAAGCATTCCAAATTATTGAACCTGTTCTTAAATATTGTTCCTTGACAACAGAACAGCGAGGCTACATACTGGATGCTGAATATACTTTAAAAATGAAAATATAAAGTCAAATTGTACCTAAGGAGGATTATAGTGAATCAGAAAATAAAAATAATGATTATTAGCGTACCGTTATTATTTTTACTGGCTGTATTATCTGCTCAGGTAAACCTGAATCCCGGTCAGGTTATAACAATCCAGGCAGAAGATGCCTCTTTAAGCCAGGCAGATATTGAAAGCGAACATTCAGGTTATACAGGGAGCGGTTATGTTAATTATGTTAATGAATCAGGAGGTTATATAGAATGGGCAGTGAATGTCTCCTCAGACGGCCCTGCAAGTTGTGTGTTTGTTTTTGCTAATGGAGGTGATAACCGGCCTGTTGATATAGCTGTTAATGGAAGTATTGTTACAAGCTATACTTTTCCCGGTACCGGAGATTGGGCAAGCTGGACGTCTGCAAACCTTGTTGTTTATCTTTACAATGGTTACAATACCATCCGATTAACTTCTACCGGGTCCGAGGGCGGCCCTAATATCGACCGAATGGATATCACATTTAATGGCTCGGGAAGTTCTTCCGATCCGCCCGGAGATGTAAATGGTGATGGCACGATTAATATTGTCGATGCCCTGTTGATAGCCCAGTACTATGTAGGCCTGAATCCCAGCCCTTTTGACCAGGTTGCTGCGGATGTAAATTGCGACAACAATGCCAATATTGTAGATGCGCTTCTGATAGCCCAGTATTATGTGGGATTAATAAGCCCGTTCTCTCCCTGCAATACCCCGGGACCTACACCCGACATTACACCTACACCCTCCCCTGCACCAACGCCAACTGCTACACCTCCACCTGTAAATGTCGATCCGGATCCCAGTATGGGCGGGTTTGCTGCAGTAGAAAGACATGGAGTGAGAACGACAATTGGCGGAGCAGGTGGGAGTACTGTCACAGTCAACAGCTTTGATAACTTAAAAATGCATGCTGAATCGGATGAAAGGATCATCATTCAGGTAAGCGGTACTATTTCTGCTCCAGGAGAACATGGACTTGTCAGGGTTCTGTCAAACAAGACCATAATTGGATTAGGAAGTAATGCCATACTCAACAAGATTACGCTTTCTGTAAACGGTTGGGACAGGCCCGGTGAGGACTGTGATGCTGATGATTATGGTACTTTCACGCCCTCTTCTAATGTAATTATCCGTAATCTGGAATTTACAGGCTTGGCGGATTTCCCTGACGACTCTGATGTTGATCCTGATTGTATTCGTGTTGAAAATTATTCTCATCATGTGTGGATTGACCACAATACCTTCCAGTATGGAGCAGATGGCGCAACCGATGTTAAACGCGGTGCAGATATGGTTACCATATCATACAACCATTATGTCCATACTAATAAAACAGCCTTAATCGGTCATAGTGACAATACAGGTGATCAGGACAGGGGGTTTCTAAATGTAACTTTTCATCATAACTTCTTTGATAGAACCGAGACCAGAACGCCCAGGTTAAGGTGGGGTTATGTGCATGTGTACAATAACTATTATGATTTTGTCACTCATGCATTCCGTATAGGTCCTGAAGGCA
>JAFGBY010000121.1 GCA_016932915.1 Acidobacteriota bacterium
ATGGTTTTAGATTAAACCTCATTATCTTTACTCCCTCGAATTCATCATTCAGGAGGAAATATAAATAACCATTTATATTAAAATATTCTGAGTTGGTTTCCTTGCAGCAGGGAAGGGGAAATTGCCACAGTTCTTTTCCTGAGGACGAAAAACCAAGGAATCCGGTATACTCATTACTAGTAACATAACACCATATGTTATCATCCTCGTCTGTTTTAATATGCTGCACTAATTTGTAGTATTCAGGGCGGTCACGGTAGATCGGCTTATCGCCTGCGACACCGACAATTATCCTTTTATTATCGTCACTATAGATGATTTTTCTTCTGGTATAGGGTTTTTCTGCCAATATTTTTGTTTTTCCGTCTTTATATTCTTTTAGAACCAATCGATTTACATAGGAATATATAGGCATCCGGGTGGAGTTCAATGTAGCTATAAATGGATCGTCCCAGGTAGTAAATCCATTTGAATCCCTGACGAATTCAACAGGTATTTCCTCGATAAGGTATTCAATCTCTTTGTGATTTTTTCCAACAAACAGTTTTGCGGTTGAGTTATTAATATCAAGTGTACTGTCAAGATACTTTCCCTCGCTTATTTTTATTCTCCTCAAACCGAAATCACTGTTTTTGTCCTGTTCGGTTTTAATATGTTCTCCGTTTTTATCGAAATATGTCTTCAACTGGTGATAAACGACCAGGGCACCGTTTTCATACCTGAACTTATATGGATGTACAAATTCTCCGGGACCTTCGCCTTTCCTGCCAAACTTGAGAAGGAATTTGCCTTCCTTAGAATACTTCATGATTACGCATTCATCAGCAATAAGGAAGTATATGTTTGCCTCATCATCCATACACCACATGTATCTTGTGCCCAGGATATAGTGAGCATCGTTCTCATTTTCCTGGAGTATTAATTCCGATCCTGATATGGCTGTCAGTGCTTCAACAAATCCGATACCAGTGAAGACAGCTATTATTATAGTTATAACTAGTATTTGTCTTGTGTTCATTATTTCTCCTATAATTTGATTCTGAAGACTTTTATTCCTTCCAGATCACTAGCGGTTATGTAATACAGATAGTCTTCGTAGGGATAAAAATAAAAAGGTAATAAATCACAACATATTAAAGCATATCTTTCTATCTCTTTCCCGTCTCTTGATAATTTCAGAAAACCGGTGAATTCATTGCTTATTGTATAAATCCAAATATCATTCCGCTTATCAACTACTAATCCACGTATAATTCTGTAATAATCTTTAAAATAAGGGCTATTTGGTTTCCCATTCTCATAGATAATTTTTCTTTGTGTGTAATTGTAAGAGGTTAATATTCTGGATGTACCATTTATATATTCTTTAAGAACTAATTTATTATTATGACCATATATCGGTATTTTATGGGAGTCTATGGTGAAAACAAAAGGGGTTGACCAACTATTCTCTGTATATTCGGTTTCCTGTTCCTCGATTAATTGATGAATATCATCAATTGATGTGCCAATGAATAATTTAACGGTTTTGCTTTGATGATCAAAATCCTCCTGAAGGTATATTCCTTCCTTTATCAATTTATCCATAAACCTAAATCTGACTTTTGTAGTATTCCTTTTTTGAGTATCGATGTATTTTCCATCTTTAGAAAATATGGTCGTTCGGTCTAACTGATAAACTCTTATCGTTTCCTTAGTGAATTCCATTTGAAAAGCGTACCAAAGTTCTCCTGGCCCTTCACCCATTCTGCCAAATTGAAATAGAAATTTGCCATCTTTATCATACTTTTTTATTACAGAATCATCGACCAAGAGAGCATAGATGTTTTTTTCATCATCGATAAAGCATCTTGTGTTTCTTGGAAACATATAGTTTTCATCATTCTCATTTTCTTCGAGGACGAGTTCGGGGGCTGTCGATTTGTTTTTAGAATCTGCAAAAGCTGGTGCCTGGATAATAATGAGAATAAATAAAGTGATTATTATTATTTTATGCATTGTTCAGCTCCTATAACTTTATCTTGAACACTTTAAAACCCTCGTCTTCACTGATAGTATTCAAATAGAGATAATCATCGAAAACATAGAATTTGAGAACATACTCATCGCAGCAGGGTACAGGGAATCGTCCAGTTTCTTTTCCATCTCTTGATAAGCGGATTAAGCCGCAAAATTCATTGCTGATTGTGTGAAACCAGATGTTATCCTGTTTATCTAATTGTAGCTTAGGCATTAACATATAATAATCTGAAAAATTCGGATTTGGTTTTCCGTTTTCGTAAATTATTTTTCTTTTTGTATAGTTATATGATGTAAGAACCGATGATTTGCCGTTTTTAAATTCTTTCAGTATCAGCTGGTCGAGGTATCCGTATATTGGAATTTTTTTGGAATCTGCTGTATAAATAAAACTGCTCTTCCATCTTGAAACATAAGTTCGCCCTGTCTTATCTGTTTTCTCCTCGTATTCTGTTGTTTCCTCTTCTATTAAAGTTTCTATTTCATCTATAGATTTTCCTATATAAAGCTTAACGGTACTGCTTTCTTTATCCAAAGCAGAATCAAGATATGAATTCTCAGTTATTTTTACGGCTCTCGGATCCCTTCTGTAATTTTGCTGCGGTTTTTCCCTTTCCTCCGTTTTAATGTATTTCCAGTCCTTTGTGAAGTAGGAGATTTTCATCCCATGATATATTTTTATCGTATTACCTTCGAATTCCAAACGCATTGGATAGTAGAACTCACCAGGGCCGTCACCTGGTTTTCCGAATCTTGAAATGAATTTGCCATTCTTATCATACATTAAGATAGTTGATTCTTTATAAATCATTGCATATATGTTCTTTTCATTATCCATGTAAAAAAATGTTTCTCGGGGAAGTATATAATTTTCATCCCCATCATTTTCCTGGAAGACAAGTTCCATAGCAGCATTATTGAGGGTTTTTTCGGCGAATATCACCGGGCATGATAAAAAGAGTGTAAATACCAGAATAGAAATAATAATTCCCTTCATTTTATTACTGTCCTTTCAGTTGTTTTTGATAACCATAGTTTAAGCATTTTGTTAAAAATCTTCAGTAGGGATATCACTACGATGTGTATATAATTATTATCATATCGGCGGTATAATGTCTATTATTGATTCCTGTTTAAAAATATATTTAATATTATGGGTTCTGGTCAAGCCTGAATCCGCACAGCAGGAGCGACCTTCCTGTTGCGCTACTCTTGCGGGGCGTGATATGTTATCGCGCCCCAGGAAAACTGTTCCGAAGAAACTGTTCCCGAAAAGGTGACACACCAGATTCAATGGAAAGAGACACCGAACCCACATCAGGACGTGAATGTCATTCCGGCGGTAAAACAGAAACAAAAATTAATACTGTGATAATACTTATTTGAGAACAGATCAACCAGCAAAGAAGCCGGAATCCTTAACTCAGAAGCAAGAGTATTTATAATACTTTTTTCTGATTAAAATTTCTTAATCAGTAATACGAAGATTTCCACTTACGCTTAAAGCTATAGCGGATGAACTCCGCTTTCGCGGGAATGACTTGCTTTTTTTGACCCCAGGTCTCTGTTTTGGGCAGACTCCGATTTCCGCTTGCGTTATAAATTGTCAGATTTGAATTAAACAGATTACTTCGTCGCTTTACTCCTCGCAATGACAATTCCGTAGCACACACCAGCTCCAATATAGAATATATTTAGTCTTATGGGTTCAGGTCAGGAGACCTGAACCCGCGTAGTAGGAGCGACCTCCATGGCTCGCCGTAGTGATACGAAGGCGGCCTGGTCTCGATATATAGTCGTGGCTGATCATATAAAATACTCCAGCTGATAGATCCATTAACCACGGTTGATTTAAAACGGCATCTCTATATAATTTTACGGATATACTAATCCTTAACAGGGGAGAATATATGAAGTCATCATTATTTGGCCTGATTCTTTACCTTTTACTTATGTTAGGTATAGGCCTGTGGGCATGGAGGAAAAATAAAACCAAGGAGGATTTCATCCTCGGCGGGCGTAGACTCGGTGCCTGGGTAATTGCCTTTTCCGAACGTACCGCCGCGGAATCGGCATGGTTACTGCTCGGCCTCTCCGGCGCGGTTTATCTGGTTGGCCTTGGCGAGATATGGACCGTCTTCGGCTGTGTTACGGGTATAATCCTCAGCTGGTTTATCATTGCAAAGAGAATAAGGATCCGCAGTGAAGAATACGATGCTATCACACTGCCGGAACTGTTCTACAAGGCGGTCGGCGGCTCGAAATATGTCCGCCTGGTCAGTATGCTGATTATCGTATTCTTCTATTCCTTTTACCTCTCAGCTCAGTTCGCCGGAGCAGGGAAGGTACTCAACATTACTTTCAATCTTGATTATACCCTGGGGATGGCAATCGGCGCATTTATCATTATTGCATATACCCTGATGGGCGGATTTATTGCCGTCTGTTATACTGATGTTTTCCAGGCGATCTTGATGATAATCACCCTTGTCTTTCTGCCGATACTTGGATTTGTTTATTTATCTGAATACGGACATCTCCTGGGCCCTGCGTTAATAGGTACAGGGAATGCCGCTTCGATGCTTGATGGAAAGACAGGCCTGGCTGTGTTAGCGTTGGTTATCGGAGGGCTTTCATGGGGGTTCGGGTACATGGGGCAGCCTCACCTCGTCACTAAGTTTATGGCTATACGTAGCGCGGATGAGATTAAAAAGAGCAGGACAATCGCGACTGTTTGGACGATAGTCGCTTATTCAGGCGCTGTGATGATCGGCCTTGTCGGTATAGCGATGATTTATCATGGTCATATCGATATCTCGTCATTCCAGATAAACGGCAAGGTGGATACTGAAACGGTTTTGCCGGTCCTGACCAACTTCCTATTCCCCGCATGGATAGCCGGTATCCTGATAAGCGGTGCTGTGGCGGCGATGATGTCTACAGCGGACAGCCAACTGCTGATTGCTACTTCGACTGTAGTAGAGGATTTTTACAGTAAAGCGCTTAACAGGAAGTTATCTCAGAGAAAACTCGTCTTTCTCAGCAGGTTAGTCACGCTGTTAGTTGGGACTTTTGCGCTCCTACTTGCCTTCACCACTGAGAATATAATATATAAAATGGTGACTTATGCCTGGGCCGGGTTGGGCGCTTCTTTTGGACCGGCTCTCCTGATGATTCTCTACTGGAAGAAAACGAATTCCTGGGGTGTTGTATCCGGGATGATTACCGGAGCGGTGACAACTGTTGTATGGACGGAAATATCCGCCTTGGATAAGATGGTTTCTGTCCGGTTTGTCTCGTTCGTCCTGGCTTTTGCCGCTGTGATAATCGGGACTCTTCTTAAGGAGAGAAAGTACGGTAAGATGGAACCTTCAGGGAGTATGAACTGATGCCGGTCGAACCTAAATACCATACCGCGGAGCATATCGTCACAGCTGTTTTCGATGAACTTTATGACGGAATTCTTACAGATACCCGGTTCAAGGGAATAAAGGTAAGGCTCGACTACAGTGTCAAACTGGATGAGCCGATTGAAGAGATAGCTCAAAAGGTCGAGAGCCGCGCGAATGAGATTGTGAAGCGGAACCTCGATATCTCGTATGAGACGATTACCCGTGAGGAAGCCGAGGCGAGAATGATACTTCGCAAAGTGCCTGCCGATATGGATCCCATCCGTCTTGTGCACATCGGGGATTACAATGCAACGCCTTGCAGCGGGGAGCATGTGAAGAACACATCTGAAATCGGAGTAATCGAAATAAGGACTTATAACATCACGGAAGATGGTTCACTCCGGATAACTTTCATGCTGAGGGAGTAGCTATAAAAAGGAATTTATAATCTTTATTTCGATATCCGTTAACATGTAGTGTAGTTAATGGTATAATCTGCACCCTGGTAATACCTGATATTTTTTATCCCGGAGAGTGATATGAGTAAATATACAGAAGCACAGTTAAATGATGCTAAGACTTGCCTGGAATGTCCGATATGCCGAAAAGCAAGAAAAAAACAAAAAGGTTTCGCGTACTGGTTCGTCAGACTGGTGGACCGGAAAGTCTGCCCTAAATGCCAGGCATTTGAAGTTGTATTTGGCAGAAGAGCATTCGAGCCGATAACCGATGAGGAGATCAAAGCCGTATACGGAAGTTAATTAGACGGCGGGGACGGGAAGATGGAAGATATTAAAAAATTCTTCACTCACGAGGAGCAGCTGATGATTCTCTCGGCGATTCAGGAAGCGGAGAAAAACTCATCAGGCGAGATAAGAGTACGCGTTGAACGTTCCGGCGGACGGAAGATAATGAAATCCGCGAGGAAGGCGTTCCGAAAACTCGATATGACCGAGACCGCGAAGAGAAACGGGATACTGTTCTTCTTTGCTGTCGAGGACAGGGCATTCGCCATCATTGGTGATGACGGCATTGACGAGGCGGTTCCGCCCACATTCTGGGATGATATCCGCGACCTGATGATGACTTATTTCGACCACGGCTACTTCGCCAAGGGGCTTACCGAGGGGATCAAACTTACCGGTTTCGCGCTCAAGCGGCATTTTCCACACCAGAGAGACGATGTTAACGAACTTCCTGATGCTATATCATTTGAAGAAGACTGATTCTTAAAGTAATGCAGAATAAATTCACCAATATCGCAATATTCATTTGTCTGTTTTTATTAATCCCTTTGCCTACCCATGCATCATATCCACAGCCTATTGATGACTATATCAATGACTGGGCGGAGGTAATCAGCGATGCCGATTTCGATATCATCCGGGAAAAACTGAAAAACCTCGAACAGCGCACCGGCATCGAGGCAGTGGTCGTCACAGTAAATTCTATTTATAATTATGATACACCAGCAAGAAGTATAGAGGACTTTGCTACCGGGCTGTTCAACGATTGGGGTATAGGGCACAAGAAAGAGAACAACGGTGTACTTATCCTTGTTGTGGTGAAAGACCGGATGGTCCGCATTGAACTGGGGAAAGGATACGGGCATTATTACGATTCTAAAATGCGGGATGTGCACGATACTTATATGATCCCGTACTTCAAGACCGGAGATTACAGCCGTGGTATCTATGAGGGCGTAAATGCATTGATTCTCCAGATAACGGAAAAGGTCTCCTGGTTTTCATATTATAAATGGCATATCCTGTTCGGAGTGCTTTTTGTTGTATTCCTGCTTGCCGGCATCAATTTCCTTCGGAAAGGCAAAAAGGGCTGGGGCTGGGTGCTGATCGCAGCAGCCGGGTTCATGCTCATACTTCTTATACGCCTTTTCCTCACGGCCAATAAATCTTCCAGTGGATTCGGGGGAGGAAGCTCATTCGGCGGCGGCTCCACCGGCAGCTGGTAAATCTTTATGTAGGAGTAAACTCCTGGTCGCAAATTCTAAAAAGTGGTCATTTCCGCGAAAGGGGAAATCTTCATGTTACTCTTCAAAAATTATAATCCTTGATTTTATATCTCTTGATAATATCATAAAACAATAATTTTAATCTGTTTACAGGAGGCATATTATATGAACTCTAAAAGTTTCTTGATTACCTTCCTTGTTTTTAGTTGCATGGCATTATCCGTTTCATCTGATTCTGCTCAAAAGGTTAATAAAACAACGAAGGATAAGAATGAACAAACCGGGTCTAATGTTACAACTCCTATACAATTTCTTGGATTGAATTGGGATATGAGCTGTGTAGAAATAATAAAGAAGAGAAGACTCAAGGAAACATTTGATCGATGTCAAAATAAGGAAGTTCACTTATTTGAAAAGAAACAAAGTAATCAATCACTTTTAGATGATGGTATAGAATACACATTTGTGAATAACCGACTAAAAGATATAATGATTATGTTTTTTAGTCGTGAAACTAAAGATTACGCACCAATGGTGAATGTTTATACACAACTTTACGGGAGTCCATATGAAGTTCAAATAAAATGGAAAAATCCAGAAACGAAACTGGATATAACATACAAAGAAATCAAAAAATATGAATATAAAATAAAATCTTTTTCTACTATTTGGCATTTTAATGATGATTCTGGATTAGATCTTTACTGGAGTCAACTCGGTATATCAATCTTTATTTATTCCCCAGATGAATGGAAGAGGCAGCTGAAGAAAGGTAATTATCAGAGAATTTACGGTAAGTAGGAGCGACCTTTTGGTCGCGATATAAAATGTCATTCCGAGCGAAGCGAAGCAATCTGGAACTGGATATTCCAGTGAAGGTGGGAATTGGAGCCTGCCCCTGACGAAACCAGCACTGAACTTGTTGAAGTGACCTGGAGTCTTAAAAATTGTAAATAAAACACTCTCGCTTCTGAGTTAAAGATTCCGGCTTCTTTACTTGTTGATCTATTTATTAACAGGTTTTCTGGAAGTATTAATTCCAATTTTCAAAAACAGCCGGAATGACCCAGGTAGGAATATTCTAAAAGAAGATTCTCGGTGGTTTCCCTACTTAGAATCGCAGAGAATGACAGGTTTTTTATTAGATCGCCGCGGTTGCTTGTGTTCCCTCAATTTTACTCGGGATAGGTCCCTCGCGATGACTTACTTTTTACCTTATTAAGACCTCAGAGTTCTCATCACCATTATCTGCTGGTAGGTGGTGGAGAGTATCCTTGCGGTTGCGAGAGCGCCGATAGCGGCAACCGCGCCGACCAGGTTGAAGAACTTGATATTCAGGAATAACAGAAGGAATATCGTTGTTACTTCTATCCCGGCAGTAAGGCTCACGAACCTCGTCCGGTTGGAATTGAGCAATACAGAGCGCTGGAGCGAGAGGAGCGCCGATTGCGCCGGGAGAAGGAAAGCAAGCTGCATCGGCAAGACGGAGAAATCGACAAGTTCATGTTTCAACCCTGCAACTTTAGTCAGCCAGATCCGCCCAAGCGGCGTGAAGACGACCAAGATATAGAGGCTCATCAGGATAAGCCCAAGAGTATAAGCGAAGTTACGCAGCTTCCGATAGAAGATGTTGTCATCCCCCAGCATTGCCAGGCTGACTTCCAGGTACGAAAGCCCGAAGCTTCGGAAGATGAATATAAACGCGTTCAGAACCGGCAGGACCGCAAGCGATTCGACCGGGTAGCGGCTTTGCCCCATGAAGAAAGTTATTATCGGCTGCATCCCGATACCGAGCATTGAGGAGAGCGCCAGCGGTATGTAATACTTCACGATGAACCGGTATGTAAGGCTTTCCCGGTTGTGTTTCCCGGCGCTAAGTTTTACATCACCGCACTTGAGCGCGCAGATCGAACTCTGGGTCATCAGCCGTGTAGCAATAGCCTCTACAGTGACTGCTGTTGAGAGCGTAATGGTCCCTATGTACGCCCCCGGCAGATCAGTAAATTTGTAGAGTGCGAGAGCGGTTATCACACCCGTTGTGAGTCTCGTCATTGTTCCAAAGGTTACACGCCGGGTCAGGCCGAAGCGGATGAGTATTCCCTGGTAAAGCCGCCTGAAACCTATTGCCGCTGGCCAGGGGAGCATGAAGAGGGTAGAGAGGTGGGTCAGTTTTGCTACCTCTGGCGGAAGACGCAGCACATCATTAGCGATGAACCTGAATACGGGCGGAAAAACTATAACCAGTATAATAGCCGTAATCGCCAGGTTGAGGGTAAAGAGGAACCGCCAGATCTTGATGAAAGAATCCTTATCTTTCGTAAGGGCGACTGTGGTCGAGAAGATCATGATTATAGGCGCTTCTACGATCATCCCGATTGCCATTGCCACGCCGAATGCCGCGAGGTTGTACTTTGCCGATGCAAGGCGCGCAATGACTCCCGTAATGAACGGCACTTCAGCTGCCATCATTGCCCAGGTAAGCGCCAGCGGCACCCAGAGCCAGAATATCTTTTTATATGTCAGTTCTGCTGTTGTCATCATCTTTTTACCAATAAGCATATGAGCATAACGCAGATTGAAGGAAGAAAAAAGCGTGGACGGTAAAATCACATAATAATTTTCCACATATTGGTATGGGAATTTTTTGAATTAATTTAATTCTAGCTGCTCCCCGGGTCTTTTACGCAATTTAATGTCTATTTTTTGACACATTTCCCCATATTTATGCAATTTTCAACGCTACTGGCTTGTCATTTTACTGAAAAGGCTTATAATTGAATTGTTCTTGTTTTATGGTGTGTTAGGGGGCGTTCTTTAAAGGGGAATGTTAAGATTTGAGGGCGGAGTCCAATCCCTGGACTGATATTTGCAATTCATACATACAGACAATATATTTGGAGGAGTTTCCGGGTGCGAAAAGAAAGGTTTTTTCTTTTTCTAGCCATTTTTATTATACCTGCAATCCTTCTGCCTTATTATCAATTGGATGATATTGAAAACCTGCACACCAAGATCAAAGCGGACCTGGCCGCCGGGAAAAACCGGGAAGTCCTTATCAATCTGAATAAAATCAAACTTGCCGATAGCCGAATATATGACCTGAATAATTATCCTTTCCTGGAAGCGATCGTATACAGAAAACTGGGTAATGAAGACCAGGCTTCCAGGCTGTTAGCCGGGCTTGCCGAAGAGAATTCAGTCCTCAGTGATTATATTCTCTATTACCTTGCTGAGATTAACATAGCGAAAAACCCCGAACTTGCATTGCAGACTCTTAAAAAACTTATCGCGCGCCACCAGGATTCTCTGCTTATTAATAATGCCTATATGATGATTGCTGATGTGTATGAATATACCGGAGATTACTCTGATGCCAGACGTTATCTCATGATGCTCGAAAAACGCTCCCGTGTTGACAGAAATGAAGCGAAGTTCAAACGTGCTGTTATTTTCGAGAAAGAAGGAAAGTATAAAGACGCGGCGGATATCTATTTCTCTCTCCTGAAATCCAACCGCCAGAGTGATGTTGCTCTTCAGTCCCTCGAAAACCTTGAGGCTTTGGAGAAGAAAACCAAGAACAGTTATTATGATTCTCTGACTTCAATCTACCAGAGGGGGATGACTGCATTTGTCAACCGCAGTTATGAATTGGCTGCGAAGTATTTCGTAAAGATTTACAAATCGAACTCTCCAAATAATCAACACCGTGATGATGCGCTCTATTACTTATCCCGCACCTATGAGAGATCGGAGAGATACCAACTTGCGTTGACCTATTACAAAAAACTAATCAGCTCATACCGAGGAGGACAGTGGGAGAGGCGTGGCCTCTACCAGCTGGGCCGTGTATATTACATCCTCGGCGATGAGCGCAATGCAGCAGCGACAATGAAGTACCTTGTGCAGAAATTTCCGAGGTCCGACCAGGCGCTGATGGCATATTTCCTCCTGTTCCAGAATGCGGTGGCAAGGGAAGATTATAAAACCGCACTCAATTACTCTGCGATTATTATCAAGAAATACTCAGGCTCGAAAATCGCCCGCACCGTCCTGCTGGAGAAAGCAGTCCTTCAATACCAGTCCAAGAATTACCGTGAAGCGTTAAATAACATTGAGTCGCTTCTCAATAAACGCCATTACCCCTCCTCATTCAGGGCGGAGTTGAAGTTCTGGAAAGCCAAAGCCTATGAGAGTATGAATGACATAGATCGCGCAAGGGAACAGTTCCTCGATATTATTATGGAACACCCGAATGATTTTTACCGCTTTCTTGCCGAGGACAAATTGAAAATCTATTTTGTCGGGCATAAAAAAGTCGATTTCCTCAAGCAGTTGAATAAAGCCAAGGCAGATATTACGAGAGGCAGGATGATAGATGCTAGAAGGGAACTAACATTGATCCTTTCGGTCTGTAAATACCCGGATATACTTAAAGAAGCGCGTGACCAGGCAAGGTTTATTTATAGCCGCAACGGGAGAAGAAGAGATGTACTGAATCTGAAGGCTTACGATGAACGTCCGGTGCTGATGACCTCGTTAAACAGGTCAAAGTATGATCCACATTTCCTGAAATCTGCGGAGTTTGCTTTTCTCGGCCTTTATGACCTTGCGGCAGCTGAGTTCCAGAAATTCCGAGCTCGTGATTATAGCGACATGGATAAACTGTACACGCTATCGATGTACTATACTAAAGCGAGGAATCCTAACAGAGCAATTTTCTGGGCGGAAAGCCTGGTTCAGCTTTTAGGCAGCGATGTCGATTACCGTATCCTGCCTAATGATTTTGCCCGAATGTTATACCCGAATGAATTTGAGAGTATCGTGGAAAGTTTTTCCAGCGAGAGGAAAATTGATAAGTACTTTGTCCTTGCTCTAATCCGAGAGGAAAGCAAGTTCAAGGCGGATGCGAAAAGCCCGGCTGCGGCAAGGGGGCTCATGCAGTTTATCCCGTCCACGGCGAGGGATATTGCCGCGGAGCTCGGCCTTGAGCAGTTCGAGCTCGATTCACTCTACCAACCTGAGTTCAGCATCAATCTCGGTACGCAATACCTTTCCAACCTTATGCAGGAATTCAGGAATAACCCGGTGCACGTCCTCTCGGCTTATAACAGTGGGGAGCGGAACACTGAGCGCTGGAAGAGCCGTTGCCTGGGCGAAGAGCCTGAAGAATTCATCGCAAGGATAGATTACACAGAGACTCGAAATTATGTTAAACGGGTGATGGCTTCATTCAGGACGTACCACTCCATCAACTCGGCAATGTGATTTTTACCTGGAATCGACCGACAATTTCCATTATCATAAATCAGAATTAAACAGGTTTTTAGAGTGTCTACAAAAACCGATAATAAATACCGCCTTACTCATTTTGAGAAATCTGAGCTTTTCCAGATGATCGCGCGTATTCTTAAAACAGGCGTGAATATCCTGGTTGTACTTGAGGAACAGTATTCCTTTGCCAATACGGCCGCTTACAGGAGAATCCTCAGAAGGATTATCACCGGGATAAAGAAGGGTTCATCGCTTGAGGATATTTTTAATGATCCGGTCAGCGGCCTTTCCTCGATGGACAGGAACCTCATCCGCGCCGCGGAGAGCAGCGGACAGAGCGCAATGGTCTTCGAGGAACTGGGTGAATATTACACCCGGTTATCGATGATGATGAGGAAGGTTACCAATTCTCTCTTTGCCCCGGCGATTATTTTTCTTGCGGCAAGTTTCATCGCAGCTACTCCGGCGTTGTTCCGTTCCGGATTCGGCAGCTTCATCTTCGAAGCGCTGGTTTACATCATCGGCCTGGGATTGGTCATCGGTGGTTCGTACTTTGTTTTGAATAACATTAAGCGCAAAGCGGCAAATGATCCTGCCGCCGGGCGGATGTGGTATGCGGTTCCCCTTTGGGGAGATATAGCTAGAAACCTGGATCTATACCGTTTCCTGAAGGTGTTCTCGATCTGTATATCCTCCGGCCTGGGAACTGCGCAGAGCCTCAACCTTGCCGCCAACGTCACGGATACCTTCCTGATGCGAGAGGATATATACCGGGCAAGGTACCTGATAGAAAAGAAGGGGATGTCGATCACCCAGGCATTTACAGCAACAAACTATCTCGGTGACCTTGTGAAGAAAATAATGTCCACCGGTGAACTAAGCGGCACGCTCGATAGCAGTGTTATGAAATACGCGGAATACATATACGAAGATCTCGGCTACCAGGTGAAAAATTTCATCAACCTGGTAAAGATAGGGTCATATATCTTCGCGGCGCTTTTTGTACTCAGCCGAATTGCAGTTCTCTACAGCGAAGTCTTCAAACAACTCAAATTCTAATTAAACAAATGTAGTCATTCCCGCGAAAGCGGAGTTCATCCGCTATAGCTTTAAGCGTAAGTGGAAATCTTCGTATTATATCTTCCCTTTGCCTTCACTGGTGATGCTGTATTTGCAACGAACCGGGCTGTCGACCAGGCCGGCGTCTTTAAGTTTTTTTATCTTACTGGATACCTTGGATGAGGAAAGCCCTGTAGCGGATTCTATTTCCTTACCGCCGACAGGCTCCTTGAGTTTTGAAAGGGATTTCAGTATTGCTTTTAAATCATCATCGAGAACTATATCTTTTGACATATTACACCTCCATTGATACTCATTAACCTGCTGACAAAGTAACACAAATCATAATTGTAATCGAAAGAAAAATATTGTATGGCCCCTTTTTTCACCTCAATAACTTGACAAGAAAGCCCCGGCGGTCTAGAATCCTGACTTCTAGCGCGCGGTTAGCTCAGCTGGATAGAGCGTCTGGCTACGGACCAGAAGGTCAGGGGTTCGAATCCTCTACCGCGTGCCATTTTTTTATGTGGGAGCCGGCTTGTCGGGTATAGCCTTGGCGAAACCTGATTCCACCCGGCGATTATTATTTCTTTCCGGGCTTATTTCCCCGCCGCTTCAAACAGGCTTTTCCCGAAGAACATCCGCATGAAGTAATCCAGTTCATTCCTTCGTTCGAGCCTGCGCGCAGCTTTGTTGAATACATGCCTTTGGTCGGGGTAGATCAGCATCTCGAATTGTTTCCCGGTTTTCATCAGCTTGTTCACGAATTCCAGTGTGTGCTGCGGGTGGACGTTGTCATCTATAATGCCATGGATAATACGAAGGCCCTTTACGTACTTATCGATATAAGTAAGTGCGGAAGTATTTTTGTACGCATCCTCGGCGTTTGCTGGTGTGTCCATATAGCGCTCGGTATATGTAGCGTCGTACCAGCGCCAGTCGGTCACCGGGGCAATCGCGCTCGCGAATTTGAACTGGTCATATTTCAGCAGGATTGCCATAACTGCGATATACCCGCCGTACGAACCGCCGTTGATCCCGATCCTGTCAGGGTCGACGTAAGGCAGGGTTTTCAGGTGCTTTGCGATCTCAGCATAATCCGCCAGTTCGACCTCGGAAAGTTTCTTATACATCTTCTCGGCGCCTGCCTTGCCGTGGTGGCCGGAGCCGCGGTGATCCGCCCATACCTGGATGATTCCCTGTTGCGCCGTGTAGAGCCAGACTACCCGCTGATCGCGCACGTTCATGAAACTGTTAGTAATAGATTTCGCCTCAGGCCCGCCGTAAACCCGCATTATTACAGGGTATTTCTTTGCCGGGTCCATGTCTTTCGGCAACAGTATTATAAACGGAAGTTCTGTCCCGTCCGCAGTTTTCATTTTCCTGATTTCAAAGCTGGCGAGGTTGTATTTTTCCACCGCATTGGAATATTCATCCGCAACTGTCTTCAGGATTATCCCCCTGGAATCAAGCAACAGGATTTTCTTCGGAGTGTTGAGCGCTTCGAAGGTATCGAGAATATAGCTGCCACCATCAGAGAAAGAAACATCGTGATAGCCTTTCCCATTGCTCAGCTTTGTAATTGCTTTGCTCTCGATATTGACTTTATAAAGGTCGTGCTCTGCTGAGTCCTCTTTGTATGCCGTGAAGAAAACATCTCCGGTTTCCGGGGATACATATTGCACGGAGTCCACCTGCCATGCGCCATCGGTGAGCTGAGTCGCTCCTTCCTCAGAAACCAGGTAGAGGTGGTGCCAGCCGGTTTTCGCTGAACGGACTATTAATCTTTCATCATCAAGGAGAGTCAGGTCGGAATCGTATAGAAAATCTACCCAGGTATCCCGTTCTTCACGCCATATGTGATAACGCGCATCTTCGGCGATGTTGTATTTATAGACGACCAGTTTCTTCTGGTCGCGCGCCATCCACTGGTAGTAAACCTCTTCGCTGTCCTTCGTCCAGACCGGGAAGGCGAGGTAATGATCCTCCGCAGGGTTATGCGCGATTGAAACCGTGTTGCCGGTCTCGATCTCCACAATCCGCAGCTCGGTCTTAGGCACGGCGTACCCAGCCTTAGGGTAATAGGTCTGCTCGAGCCTTCCGTAATCCCCCTCAAGGGCAACGAGAGTAAACTGCTCCATCCCCGTCTGGTCGAAACGATTATAGATAATCTTCTTCGAATCGGGGCTCCAGAAGAACGCCTTGTAGTAACTCAAACGGCCGTAGATCTCCTCGTAATAAATCCACGAGCAGTAGCCGTTCAGGATAGTCCCACTGCCGTCGTTTGTGAGCAACAGGGTCTCCTTCGCCTCGATGTCATACACCACCAGGTTCCCTTCCTCGGTGTAGGCGAGTTTTTTCGAATCGGGGGAGAAAGTCGGGTTGTGCGGTCTGTTTTCGGAATCGGTGACGGCTTCGAGTTTCCCGCTTTTTATGCCCAGGAGATAGATATTATCATCGATAATAAAATCAATCCGGCTCAGGTCCGGTGAGACCTGTGATATGAAATCGACCTCCAGCTCTTTCCCTACCAGTTTTTCGATAGGAGTAAGGTCAACGAGTGTTTCTTTTTCCCCTGATTTTGCATCTACCAGGTAGAGCGTCTTTGCTTCCTTCAGGAGGTATCTTGTGTCATCCATCCAGCCGAGGATATCCGGCAGCGGGTTCAACAGTTTTTCACCCTTGAATTCGAACGCCTGCTCGTAGGAAATTTTCAGTTTTTCTTCGGAATAGAGTATGTTCCCCGTCAGGGAAACAATTATTAAAACGATAAGCAGTGTTTTTAAAAATCTCATTCCTGATCCTCCTGGTTTAAATGACTTTTCCGCTGAGGTCGTAATCGAACGCCTCATCTATATGGACGCTCACAATATCCCCACGGTTCACATGGCCCTCGGTGATGATTATATTCCCGTCGATTTCCGGCGCCTGTCCGTAGTATCTGCCGGAAAGCAACAATTCGCTCTCCGGGTGTTCGCCGTCTATGATCACATCAATCTTTGTGCCGACAATCTTTTCCAGTCTTTTGTGTGATATCTTTCTCTGGGCGGACATCACCTTCCGGCGCCACCGATTTTTTTCTGCTTTTGTGGCTTTATCTTCAAACTTTTCGTATGCCGGGGTGCCTTCCTCGTGCCAGTAGGTAAACACGCCGACGTTTTCCAGTTCCGCGTCTTTTAAAAATTGCACCATCTCTGCGATAGTCGCATCGCTCTCCCCGGGGAAGCCTACAATCATACTCGTGCGGAATACCGCATCAGGTATCGCCTCCCTGATTTTACCGATAAGTGTGAGAAATTCCACCCCGCTGCCGCCGCGCCCCATGTTCTTGAGGATATCAGCGTTCACGTGCTGCAGAGGCAGGTCGAAGTACGGAAGGATGTTTTTATATTTTGCGATTACCTCGATGAGGCTATCATCAATCTTTTTCGGGTACAGGTACATCAGCCGTATCCATGGGAAATCTGTTTCTTCTGCGAGGCGGGAGAGCAGATTACTCAGTTTCGGTTTATCCGGCAGATCCAGCCCCCATGAGGTGGAATCCTGGCTGATGAGGATAAGCTCCTTCACGCCGCGCCTGGCTAAAACCTTCGCTTCCGCCAGCAGGGAATCCACTGTCCTGCTTACCCGGTCACCCTTGATGAGCGGTATCGCGCAGAATGAGCAGCGGTGGTTGCAGCCATCCGCGATTTTAAGGTAAGCGTAGTGCGGGGGGGTGAGCAAAATCCGCTCTGAATTTATCCGGGGTTTTTCTTCCTCAGCGCCTTCCACTGCCCGGCGTATCTCTTCCAGGGAGAAGGTATCGACCACGGCGTCTATCTCCGGAACCTCATGCCGGATTTCCTTCCGGTAACGGTTTACCAGGCAGCCGGTCACAATGAGCCTGCGACATTTGCCCTGCGTTTTATACTCGGCGGCTTCCAGTATCGCGCCTATCGATTCCTCAACCGCGGGGTTGATGAACCCGCAGGTGTTCACGATGATGACATCAGCCTCGGTATTGTCATCGGTGATCTCATACTCTTTGAGACGGCCGAGCATCACTTCACTGTCGACAAGGTTTTTGGTACAGCCCAGGCTGACC
>JAFGBY010000122.1 GCA_016932915.1 Acidobacteriota bacterium
CTAAAACTCTGGCTTTACCCCCCTTAAAAAGCGACACAAAAATATCACAAACATTCAATAGCCTGATGCTGTCTTCTCTATCATCCACAAACCTTACATGTTCATCCAATTTTAAATCTTTAATAATGATCTCAAGTTTATCCCTGTTTTTTCCATCCCCGAATAACAGGAGCGAGAAATTAGCAGTCTTCTGTTTCAATAAAAACAGAGCCCAGAGAAGGATATCAAAAGCAGAACCTTCATCCGAAATACCCTTCGAAAATAGTATTGTATCAGGATGTTGAAGGTTATATTTCTCTGCAAGAGAATCCCTTTCCTTGTCGCTATCTTCGATTTCCGGAAAAACAGGAGGTCCTGAAGATAAAACTATAAGTTTGTCCGGTGAGACACCAGTTTTTTTCAGGAGTAGCGCTGCTTGCGCACTTGTTGTAAATACATTTCGCGCCAGGCTTTCAATAGCCCTGAATTTAGTGAACAAACTTGCCCGGCCTCTTAACTTTATAATTTCTTTATCAAAAAGAATAAGGGAATAAGGAATTCCTGTTTTTTTTGATATGTTATATGCCGCAGAGCCAGCATACTCCCAGGAGGAAGCAATAATGTGCGAAAACTTCTCTTTTTTTACAAGCTTTGATGCTTCTTTATTAAAGCCCAACACATTGCGTAATTTAGCTCCTTCACTGCCGGTCCGTATAATTGAAAAATCCACGCTTTCATCAATTTTATCGCTTCCGCTGTATTTTACCGTGACAACATCTGCTCTTAGTGTCTTGTTAATCTCGCTGGCAAGAGAATATAGATATACACCCCGAGGAGACATTGAGGGTTCAAATTCACTTGCAATAATTAAAATCGGTATTTTATTCACTCTGTATTTTAATTTTAATTTCCCATCTGCAGGAAGTTCAGGGAATCAATTATAATTTCTTCGTCGCTTTCCTCGACCGTTCTGAGGTCTATCAACACCTGGTCATTTTCAAGCCTTGTTATTACTGGCACCTCGCTAGCCCGAAGCCTGGTCTGTAGTTCCAATGGTTTTAATTCTTTGTGAATCAGGCTAATTAAAACAGTTTCCAGAGTTTCTTCCGGCGCTGATCCGCCCCCCACAAGGGAATAGCCCTGAATACATTCTATAGTCAAATCCTGATTAGTAATCCGTTTCATAACTGACGTAGCGCGTTTCTCGATTTCATTTTTGGATAAACGAAGCATCCTGTATATTGGGAGTATATTTCGATATTTTCCGGTCAGGTAGCTTTTGAAAGCTTCTTCAAGAATAAGATAAGTCAGTTTATCAACACGAAGCGCACGCAACAGCTGATTTTGCCTGATCTGTTTTATATATTCAGGTTTACCAATAATTACCCCTGCCTGGCAGGCACCGAATAGTTTATCACCACTAAAAGTAATAACCGGGACACCGCTCCTGGTAAGCTTATGAAGATCAGGTTCATCAGAAAACGCTATCTCATCCGGCGTAAACATATTCCCGCTGCCCATATCATGAACGAGGGGAAGATTAGCGCTCTCTGCAAGCCCAACGAGATCCCATGGAGGAATACTTAAAGTAAAACCGGAAATCTTGTAATTGCTCGGATGTACAGTCATAAGCATTCCGGTTTTGCCGCTAATTGCGTTTTTATAATCGTTTATTCCTGTTTTATTTGTAGTACCGACTTCCTTAAGAATAGCCCCACTTTTCTGCATGACTTCAGGTATCCTGAAAGATCCGCCGATTTCCACCAACTCACCGCGTGATATAACAACTTCCTTTCCTAATGCAAAAGTGTTCAGGATAAGTAAAACCGCAGCAGCATTATTATTAACAATAACTGATTGATACCCGGGAAATAGCAATTCAATATACCTATCGAGTATAATATCGCGTTTTGACCTTTTTCCTGATTCAAGATCGAACTCAAGATTCAGGTACCCCGTAGCAAGATCATCAATTTTTTCCAGGAACTCATGTGGAATCGGTGAACGGCCCAGGTTTGTATGCAAAATGACTCCAGTACCGTTTATAACTTTTTTCAGATACGAGTTCAGTTTTTTGTCTATTTCTGTTATCAGTTTCTCCTCCAGGTCAGCAAAGTCCTGGGTTAGCTCTGTAACCTCTCTATAGAATCCATCGTTCACCTTTTTTCGGAATTCATCAAGGATTATAGATAGTGAACTTTTAATGAAATCCCTGTCATAAACCCTTAGATATTTCTGAATCCATTCATTTTTCAGAAGTTTATCTACAGAAGGTATTTCACGGAATAATTTATTTGTTAGATCATTATTCATAAAACTGTCTTTGACCGTAATCCACCTATTTGTTATATTTAGGTGAAACTAGGATAATTCATGATTAAGAAAAAAGCAAAAACTGAAGATCAATTGCCTCCAATTGTACCTGTGGAAATTGAACAAGATCTTTATGAAAACATGAAAAATACCTTCGGGTTTAATACTGGAGGTGAGTACACAATTTCCCTGGAGATCGGAATAGAAGACAGCGATAATTTCAACAGGCTTATGGATATGATCCGCGACCACGACCGCAAGCAAATAATCAAACGGTACGGAAAAGAATGTTACTACATAACTTATAACCTTAAGCAACTCAAAGAGATGATGAACCTTTACTATGCGATGCAATCCCTGAACTATAAAGAGATGTATATTAATCACCTGAAACTGCCATATGCGCACAGCTTATGGATTCAGTTGTTCCAATTAATGGCTTAGACCTGGAAAGTAGGTAAAAATGGCAGAAGAAAAAAAGAAAAGACGCTGGCTTCGTGTAATCCTCAGTTTGCCTCTGGTTTTCGTACTTTTTATGCTTTTAATGTATTTTATAAAACCCGCATTTATTACAGACTTTCTTCATATCGGAATCGACAGAGATGCAATTAAGCTCAGAGAAGAAAAATTGACTCCACGAGAAAAAGTTATGAACAAATGGCATGAACTGGAACAAGAAAGAAATAAAACCGGGTATTATCCTGCGTTTACTTTTGATTCTCAGGAACTCCAGATTTTTGTCCAGGAGAGATATAAACACGCCCTTACTGAGGAAATCCGTGGTGTTGAAACCAGTCTGTCTGGAGATAAAATTATACTCCGGCTGAAATTAAATCTATCTAAGTATGAATCCGAGATCCGTGAATCATCAACGCCGGAATTGGCAAAGATGTTAAAAGAAGATATCGTTTTGTCCGCAAAGGGAAGCGTCAATGCTATAAAACAAGGTAAAGTATATGTCTCCATCGATTCTGTTCATTTCGGGTTCATCCCTGTGCCAGTAAGCCTTATCGAGAAAATAGTAAATGCAGATAAAAATGTTAAAAAATACGGCAGAAAATTCGATTATACAGCATATCCATTACCTAAAGGAATCCGGTCTCTTGTAATAAAAGATTCAATTTTATATGTTAATCAATCTATCAACCGGTAATACAACGTGAATTTAACACTTCACAGAAGACACCTTCGAATTCAAATAATGGGATATATCATCTCCGGTTTACTGAATAAAACAGTCTGTTATAATGCCCTCGGAGTGATAACCCGATGAAAATTTTTGACAGGTATATAATAGCTGAACTTTTCCCATTTACTCTGGTGGGGCTGGCTGTTATTTCCTTTATTATTTTAATCAATCAAATCGTGGTATTGGCAGGATTCCTCATCAGGAATTCGGTTTCCATCTGGGTACTCCTTAAAATTATTTTCAACCTGATACCTTCAGCGATAATCTTCGGTATTCCGATGTCGATTCTAGTCGGGACAATCCTTGCAATAGGCAGATTATCCGCCGAGAGCGAAATCACCGCGTTCAGGGCTTGCGGTATCAATATCATCAAATTTATAAAACCTATCCTTATTTTTACAATTTTCGCTTTCATCATGGATATTTTAGTATCTGTATACTGGCTGCCGGATTCTAACGATAAGCTGGTAAAATTATACCGTCAGATTATCGCTTCCCGAACGATCACAGGCCAGGTGAAGCCTAGAGTATTTTTCGAGCGTATTTCCAATAAGGTACTATACATTACCCAGACCCAGAACAATAACAGGGTTTGGAAAGACGTAATAATTTTTGATACTTCCAAAGCTTATGAACCGAGCCTTATAATGGCAAAAAAAGGTGTCCCACACGATGAGGATGCTGAAAAAGGCTTAATGCTAACCCTTGAAGATGCTACTATTTATGACATCAACCTGAACGACCCGATAAAAAAATCAAGAATGAGCCGAACGCCTTCAATGTTGATACAACTCGCCGAACAGAAGAAATTTCACAACCTTGCGATACAGAGAGCAAAAAGCGACCGGGCGATGAACATCAAACAGCTACAGGAAAGCGTAAAACAAACTTTTAAACAGAATCAAATAATCTTTCATTTTTATAATCATACAGAAGAATTAAAAACCCTGGCTGTTACCTTGACAATCAAGGACAAAGAAAACGAAAAGGATTATACTTCCAGTTTCAAACTGGCTCCGAATTCGATGGATAAATATAGCCTCTATTTCACCCTGCCGAAGAAAAAAAATCTACAATCAATGAGTTTAAAGGTAGTATCTCGCAAAGCAAATGGCATAGATGATAATATTTATAACGGCACTATGACCGGGGATAAAATCAGGGAGATGGTCAATCGAAATGAAGCAGTCATTTCACATAATAACGCCTTCACATATGTTTTTCCTGACGCAAAGGGTAACAAAGATATATCTATCTCACAGGTCAAAATAAAAAATATTCAGTTCAGAAGACCTCATGAGAAATACCTGGTAGAAATTCATAAGAAATTTTCAATCCCCTTCTCCTGCCTGATCTTCGGACTGCTTGGACTTCCGCTCGGTATTACATCGAGGAGAGCGGGTAAATCTTTTGGTTATGTAACAAGTGTATTGATATTTACCTCTTATTGGTACCTCCTGATCAATGCCGAGATATGGGGTGATAAAGGTAAAGTATCACCATTTCTGGGCGCCTGGTTTGCTAATTTTATATTCCTTGCATTTGCAGTGATCCTGCTTATTCGGATGGGAAAACCGACAAAAGGAAAAGTCGGAGAACTTTTTAATATATGTATTACATCGATTAAGAATTTCTCTCAAAAATACTTATCCCAGCTGAAAAAATCTGTATTCAGTAAAAAGGAAAAATCCAGCGCCTCTGTAAACAAGCAACAAAGCACATCTTCCAGCATATGGCAAAACAGACAAGGGACACGAGTTGTGCTCCAGATCCCAAGATATTATTTCCGATTCCCTAATATCCTCGATAGGTATATTATTAAAACATTCATTAAACTCTTTCTGATGTCCCTCCTGGTCCTATACATAATCTCTATGATTATCCAGTTCACGGAAATTAATGACGATTTTCAGGCAAAGAAATCTTCCTATACACTGCTGTGGGATTATTATAAATACCGATTACCTAGCACAATGTTGATGCTAATACCAATCTCATCATTAATTGCAACCCTTGCTACATTCGGAGTACTTTCGAGAAATAACGAGACAATTGCGATGAAAGCGGCAGGCGTGAGCCAATACCGAATGGCGTTATCCATCATCGTACTAGCAATCATTTTTAGTGGAATAACATATAATATAAATGAGAATGTAATTCCTCAATCAAAGATAAAATTTGATGAAGTTGAAAGAAAGATTAAAAAACTGGAAACTCAGACAATTGAACAGCCGAGGCGTCAATTCCTTTTCGGGGAGTCAAAAGGAGATAATGTAAGCCGGATTTATTATTTCTATCGTTACAACGAGCAGGAAAAAACATTTGATGATATCTCCTATTACGATTACAACAGGGAAACAATGACCCTGGTTCAGCGTCTGGCTGCAAAATCATCTGAGTGGGAAGATCATTATAAGGGATGGTTGTTCCGTGACGGTTGGATACAAAAATATACTCCTCAGGGTTTTATGACCGAAGAATTCCAGAACCGGATTCAGAGACTCGATGAAACGCCGGATTACTTTAAAAAGACCTGGAGAAGGCCTGATCAGATGGATTACCAGGAATTAAAAAAACTCATTAGCGAGATTAAATCCAAGGGGCTTGATCCGGTTTATGAACAGGTAAATCTCCACTGGAAAATGGCTTATGCTCTTGTTACATTTGTGGTTGTAATGATAGGGATACCTTTCAGTTTCAGGATGGATAATAAGGGATCCCTGGCAGGAATTTTCATCGCGCTGGTTATCATCCTGATTTTCTACCCGATGACAAATATATTTAGACATCTTGGATACTCCGGAGTTCTCCCCCCTACCCTTGCGGCGTGGGCAGGAAACCTGATTTTTGTACTAGTGGGTCTGATTTTTCTTACAAGAATGAGGACGTAAAATCATCATGGCAAACATAAAAAGAATTGGAGTTTTTACCGGGGGAGGTGACGCCCCCGGGCTGAATGCCGTTATCAGGGCAGTGACAAAAAAAGCAATAATAAAATACGGATGGAAAGTACTGGGAATCGGTCAGAGCACAATGGGATTTCTGCAACCGGAAAAAAACGTTTGGTTGGATTATAAATCGGTAAGCGGTATCCTTCCCAAGGGTGGTACAATACTGGGTACTACCAATAAAGGTGATCCATTTAATTTCCCTGTTGAGGAAGACGGTAAAATTGTTCTGAAAGATGTCTCCCAGATCATTGTCGATAAAATCCATGAATATAAACTGGATGGTATCATTGCTATCGGTGGTGATGGGACGATGAGGATTGCATATAAATTCTATAAAATGGGTATTCCCATAGTTGGAGTCCCGAAAACTATAGACAACGACCTACTTATCACGGATGCTACTTTCGGATTCGAAACCGCGGTTAATATAGTCATGGAAGCACTTGACAACCTTCATTCAATCGCTGAAAGCCGTGACCGGGTTGTAATAGTAGAAGTTATGGGTCGTGATGCGGGCTGGATTGCGCTCCATGCAGGAGTCGCAGGTGGAGCGGATGTTATACTGATACCTGAAATTCCATATCATCTGAAATCGGTTATAAGAAAAATCGATGAGCGGCGAGGATACGGAGCTAACTTTACAGTGATAATCATTGCTGAGGGAGCAGTATCTGCAGGGGGAGAAACATCTTATCTGGAAGAGAAAGCAGCCGGTGGTATGAAGCGTTATGGCGGAGCAGGCGCATTACTAAAACAGAACCTGGAACGATTTATTGATTCTGAAGTAATATTGACTGTACTTGGCCACATCCAGAGGGGAGGCACACCCTGTTCTTATGACCGTGTTCTTGCAACGCGTTTCGGTTCCGCTGCAGCTGACCTGATGGCAGAAGAGAAATTCGGCCATATTGTCTGCCTCAAAGGCACACAGATTTCCAGCGCCCCGATGATCGATGCTGCCAGTGGCCAAAAATTCGTGCCAATGGATTATGACCTTCTGGAAGCGGCAAGATCAATTGGCATTTCACTTGGTGATTAATCATCATGAACCTGGACTCACTATTCATAGGCACAGCAGGATGGAGTTATAAAGACTGGCTGGGTTATTTCTATCCGGATAAAATGCCGGGATCTATTGATAAACTTACTTATTACACCGATTATTTCGATTGTGTGGAGATAAATTCAAGTTTCTATTACATTCCACCTCTTCGAAACGTTGAAGGTTGGATACGAAAGGTTGAACCAAATCCACGTTTCAAATTTGTTCTCAAACTCTGGCAGGGGTTTACTCACCATACTGAGTACCCATCAGCATCCGATACAGCATCCTTTAAAGCAGCGGCATCAATCCTTTCAGATTCCAGTAAACTTGGAGCGATACTTATCCAATTTCCATGGTCTTTTAAAAAAACGGATGAAAACATAAATCGCATTAAAACAATCACTGATGATTTAAATGAATTTAAGCTTGTATTGGAAATAAGACACGGCTCCTGGAATGAAAGCGGTTTTTATGATTTTCTCTCTAAAAACAGTATTGGATTTTGTAATATCGATCAACCGGTAATTGGAAGTTCAATTGCCCCCAGTGAGACTGTAACCTCCGATATTGGTTACGCACGCTTACATGGGAGAAATTATGATAAATGGTTTTCTTCTGATGAAGATTCTTCGGCAAGGTATAACTATCTGTATAAAGACAATGAAATAGATGAATGGGTTGAAAGAATAAAAAAGATAATTAAAAAAGATGCGGATACGTTTGTAATAACAAACAATCACTGGCAGGGAAAAGCTGCACATACCGCTCTTAAAATAAAACAGAAGATAAAATCCCAGAGAGTAAAAGTGCCAGAAAGCCTGAAGGAAAAATATTCCGACCTGGAAGAAATCTCAATTCCAGTGAAAAACAGTCAATCCAGCCTGTTATAAAGGAACATTCATGCTTAAATACCGCTCGTACGCAAAAATAAACCTGGATTTAAAAATTCTACGAAAACGAGATGACGGATACCATGATATATCGACAATCTTTCAGACAATTTCCTTATATGATGAGTTGTTCTTTAAAGAATCAGACCAAATAATAATCAATTGTTCAAATACGGGTATACCGACAGACGAACGTAATCTGATATATAAAGCGATTAAACTGCTGGAGGATGAATCGGGCATTACCATCGGTGCTGAAATTGAATTGAACAAGAACATTCCACATGGGGGCGGGCTCGGCGGAGGAAGCAGCAACGCGGCTGTTACCCTGCTTGCGATTAACGAAATGTATTCTCTTGGCTATTCTCATGAGGAACTCACAAGATTTGGGGCTTTACTTGGATCAGATGTGCCGTTTTTTTTCGTCGGCGGGACAGCTCACGGCACGGGAAAGGGTGAAATTTTGACCCCGATGGAGGATATCGAAGATGTTCAAATCCTTTTGGCGCTTCCAGGTTTACAAATCTCGACAGCTAAAGCCTATAAAAAGGTATCCGAACTATTGACATCAAAGGATAGAGCGAATAATATTACAACCTTTAAAGAAGGCAAGAGGACTTTGCGTTCTTTGACAAACGACTTTGAAAAAATCCTCTTTCCTGAGTATCCTCTTCTGGAGGATATTACAAATAGATTGCAGATTCTTGGGGCGGTAAAAGCTGGGGTCACGGGGAGCGGTTCAACTCTTTTCGGATTGTTTCCTATACCACATATTATTGATGATACTGTATATGAAATGGAAACCAGTTTCCCCCAAGTCGTGTTCACAGTGACTTTTCCATTAGATAGAGAAGAATATGGGAAATCGCTGAGAGAATATTGAATTAACATATGAACCAATTCTCTAAAGGGAGCAAGACTGCTATGAATATCACGGATGTTAAAATTTATCCGATGGACGAAGATAAACTGAAAGCTTTTGTCTCAATAGTTCTTGATGATGAATTTATTATTAATGATATTAAAATAATCCAAGGCTCTGAGCGGTTATTTGTATCCATGCCAAGCAAGAAACGCAAAGATGGCAATTTTAAGGATATCGCGCACCCTATCCGAAAAGAGACTCGAGAAGAAATGGAAAACATTATCTTCGCAGCTTATGAATCAAAGCGTGATGTTGCAGTCTAATTAAAAAATTAGCACAACAATAATACTGTTGGGGTGTGGCCAAGTGGTAAGGCACGGGCCTTTGGAGCCTGGATTCGGAGGTTCGAATCCTCCCACCCCAGCCATTTTTAGTTAATGGTAAGAAGATGACTTCAGATGCACATGAAATGAAAGTCTTCACCGGTCGGGCTCATCCTGAACTGGCGGAGAAGATCTGTTCTCATCTCGGCGTTAAAATAGGAGATCAGCAAATCTCCCATTTTAAAGACGGCGAGATTTATACCCAGATCAAGGAGAACGTTAGAGGGCGGGATGTTTTCATCATTCAACCGATTGTAAAACCGGTCAATCAGAATCTGATGGAACTCCTCGTTATGACAGATGCCTTTAAGAGGGCCTCCGCTCACAGGATAACAGCGGTGACCCCGTATTATGCATATGCAAGGCAGGACAGGAAAGACAAACCACGTGTTCCTATCACAGCTAAACTTGTAGCGAACCTTCTTACTGCTGCCGGTGTAGACCGTGTTGTCACAGTTGATCTACATGCACCGCAGATCCAGGGCTTTTTTGATGTCCCTTTAGATAATCTTATTGCAGCCCCGATAATTATAGATTATATTAAACGGCTTAATATTGATAATTTGACAATTGTATCCCCGGATGCCGGGGGTGTTGAGAGAGCAAGGATAATCGCCAAGGTATTAGGCGCCCAGATAGCTCTCCTTGATAAAAGAAGAAACAAACCCAATGAAGCGGAAATTCTGAATATCATCGGTGAGGTTAAGGGCAGAAATTGCTTTATCGTTGATGATATGATCGATACTGCTGGAACATTGGTGAAAGCTGCTGAAACATTGGTAAATAATGGAGCGGTAAGTGTTCGAGCTGCCGCGACTCATCCAATATTTTCAGATGTAGCTATTGAGAGAATAAAAGACTCAAAGTTAATTGAAGTAATAGTAACGGACTCAATCCCATTGAGCGACGATGCGAAAAAGTTAAAAAAGATTAGTCAGCTGAGTATCGGAGTCTTATTGGGAGAGGCAATCTCGAGAATTCACAATAACTCCTCAGTGAGCTCTCTTTTTGACTGGAGGTAGAAATGGCAGAAGATTTAATAGTTGATGCTCAAATCCGCAAAGAAACCGGCAAGAACGCAAATCACAGGCTCCGCGCTGAAGGCATGATTCCGGCTATTCTTTATGGTGTGACTAATGAAAACATCTCCCTGGCGGTAAAACCACGGGAAATCACACAGATTCTTAGAAGTAAAAAAGGCGCTAATACCCTTTTCCATATCAACATGGTCGGTGAAAGAACAACCAGAAGTTCGGTTATGATTAAAGATTATCAGATCGACCCTCTCAGAGACGAACTGATCCACTGCGATTTTATCAGAATTAACCTGGAAGAAATGATTCAGACAACCGTGCCTATTCATATAATTGGCAAGGCAAAAGGCGTGACTGAAGCCGGTGGTGTTATGGAAACTATCATCAGACATATCGATGTTGAATGTTTACCGATGAATATTCCGGAATCGATCACTGTTGATGTAACGGAACTTATGCTTCATGATTCAATAAGAATCGCCGATCTTAAAGTAAGCGAAGGGGTAACATTACTTGGTGATGAGAATATCCTCGTCCTTCATGTTGTTCCACCTAGAAAAATAGAAGTTAAATCTGCTGAAGAAGGCGAAGAAGCTGAAGAAGGCGAAGAATCCGAAGAAGAAGCTGAATCCGAAGAATAGTTTTACTGGTTTAGATGTTTGGCTCTTTGAAATCCGACAAGAGAAATTACAAATGGTTGATTGTCGGACTGGGAAATATCGGTAAACGATATGCACATACCCGTCATAACTATGGTTTTCTTGCAATTAATAAATATTTACAGGAAAACGGTGGCGGGCGATGGAAGAAGAAAAACACTTATTATTATAGCTGTTTAAAAGAATTCGGCATCTTATGCGCGAAACCCAGGACGATGATGAATTTAAGTGGAATCGCTGTCGCCAGATTGGCGCGAAAATATGGATTCCCTCCTGATAAAATTCTTGTGCTGTATGATGATCTGGATATTAACCTTGGCCAGATCCGGATTCGCCCACATGGTGGGCATGGCGGGCACAAAGGGATAATGTCCATCATAGATTATCTCGATACGACTGAATTCCCAAGAATCCGCCTTGGAATCGGAGCTCCAGGGATAGATGATGTAATTTCCTATGTCCTGGAGGATTTCGGAGAAACCGAAACCGGTATAGTTGAAAAAGTTTTGAAAATTGCCTCGGAGGCAATAGACGTGATTATTCAGGAAAACGCAACCGAGGCGATGAACAAATACAACAATAAAAAAATAACTTAAGAGTATTTATTACTCCTTGCTCCTGTTTAATGGATGACAGGAGCTTGAAGCCGAAAGGAGAATGAATGGCTACCTATGAATCTATTTTCATTCTGAACGCGCAAATCGAAGACGAACTTGAGGAAAAAGTTGTGTCCGAAATTCGCGCGCTTCTCGAAAAAAACAAATGTAACATCAAATTGGAACTGAAGTGGGGAAAACGTCCCCTCGCCTACCTGGTTAAAAAGCAGAAAGAAGGCAACTTCTACTATTTCGTATGGGAAAGCAAAAACGGAAACATCGTGGACATACTCCAGGGCAAGGTAAAAGTAACCGATCCCATCATCCGTGCTTTCCATATCAGGATAGATGAAGAGCTGAGACTTCTCAAAAAACGCTATACATCAGGAAAAGAAACAAATATTGCCGGTGTATTACGTCGCGATGGAGCAGAAAAAGAAGATATAGATGTTCTTGAACTGATTTATCACGAACCTACAGCTATTTATCTCAGGGAAGAATATTAATCAGGAGGTATGAAATGAAAAGACGCGGTAAAAAAGTATTTTTCTATAAAAGGAAAAAAGTCTGCAAACTCTGTGAAGAGAAAATTGAATATATCGATTGGAAAGATGTTAAATTCCTGATGGGATTTATTCCTCTGCGCTCAAAGATTATCCCCAGAAGGATATCCGGTACATGCGCACGGCATCAGAGAAGGCTGGCGAGAGCTATTAAAAGAGCCCGCATGGCGGCATTGATTCCATTCACAACGGATTGATATAGAACTCCGCAGTTATCTCTGCGGTAAGTAAAAACGGTACGAAATGGAAAAACAGGAAAATAATAACAATATCAGGATACAGGAAACAAGGCCCTATTACCCTTGGTATGACTGGGTTTCGTTTACTGCGCTGACAATACTGTTGAGATTTGTCAGTTATATATTTATCCCGGTATCACTGTTATTACCAGCACCGATATTTGTACTTTATCTGCGGAAAGGCCTTAAAGAGGCTTTATCCTCTCTTTGCGCCGTCCTGGTTTTTCTGTTTATTTTTGATATAAATCTCGATATCTACATTCTTCAACTGATACTAATCGGAAGCATATCCCTGTTGTTTTTAGGAAAAATGCTAAAAATTAACAAAAAACCGATCACTGTGCTGACATTAGTTATTCTTATACCTCTTATACTTGTTCCGACTGTAATCCTGGTAAATAACTACCTGTTTGAAGGCACAACGGAAAAAGCAGTTGAAAATTCATTTAATGAACTCGAGAAACACGTTGAGGGAACGAGAAACTATCAGGAAAGTAAAGAATCCGACAAGATGATGATGGAAAATGTGCTAGAAAGCACCAGGTGGTTCATGCTGAACCTCTATCCGTTCATCTATTCCGTAATGATTGTACTTTCTGTCCTGGTTTCTTTATTCCTTGTGAAAAAATTCAGTATTAACCTGATTGCACGAAAATTTGAACTTTTTAAATTCAGCGAAATTGAATTACCTGAGTTTTTGTTAATCTTTTTCGTACTTTCCGGGTTGGGTGTTGTTCTCGTAAAAGGATTCTACCTTTTTATTGCGAACAACCTCTTATCTTATACCCTGTTCTTTTATTTTGTGCTGGGTTTCGCAATACTCTATTTCACATTCGAAACCTTCGAAATAACTATGGGAATGAGATTGTTACTGATAATCGGTATGTTCCTGATACCGTTTTTACCAATCCTGTTGATAGGAATCGGGATGCTCAATTCGAGGATCCCACTACGTAAAAAGATTAAAGAATACAAAGAAAAAATATCCAATAGTGTAGAATAAACTGAATTTGGTGATTTGGAGGTCCTATGGAAATCATTCTTAAAGAAAACGTCGAAAACCTGGGGTTACGTGGTGACGTCGTCAAGGTAAAGAAGGGTTATGCCAGAAACTATCTCATCCCTCTGGGTTTCGCTGTTGAAGCAACTCCTGGAAACATCAAACAGATGGATCAGCAGCGTGAAAAAATCGAAGCTTTAAAAATCAGGGAAAAGGCGGACGCCGAGGCATTAAAAGAACAGGTTGATAAGATTGAATTGGAAGTCATTAAAAAAGCCGGTGAAAAAGGTGTTCTGTTCGGTTCCGTTACAACTCAGGAAATCTCTGAACTTATGAAAGAAAAAGGATTTGAGTTCGATAAAAGAAAAATTATCACTTCAGAACCTGTAAAAACAATCGGAACATTCGAAATAACAATCAAGATTTTCCCTGAAGTGAACTCTACTATCAAACTGACAGTAATTTCTGAAGATGAATTTAAAGCTCGAAAAGATGAAGAACAGGCTGCAGCTGAACAAGCACAGGAAGAAGCTGTAGAAACCGTAGAAACAGCTGAAGAGACCGCAGTAGCCGAAGAAGTAAAAGCAGAAGAAACTGTCGAAGCTGAAGAAATAGCAGCAGAAGAAGAAGTAGTAGTAGCTGAAGAAAAATCTGAAGAAGCGGTTCAAGAAGAAGCTACGGAAGAAGAAGAAAAAGCAGAGGAATAATCCAATGCGCTCATTGTCGTAGCTTTTTATGAAGCTTTAAAGATAGTGAAATCAATTCTTCTATTTTTATAAAGAAGAACGAGGACTTTGCTTCTCGTTCTTTTACTTTATTAATAAATGTTGTAATATAACTCTCTTTATTGGAGTAATTATAGAATTAACCCGTCTTTCGGGAATCGGTTATTAAAACCCGGACATATTTTTAAATGAATAATAATATCGCATTCGATCAAAGAGAAAGAACATTACCAGGAAATCCGGACGCTGAAGGTGCGGTATTAGGCGCTATATTGCTGGAAAACCATGCATACAACGCAGCAGCTGAAATCATCAAAGCTGATGATTTCCTCTCTGAACGGAACCGGATTATATTCAACCATATACAAAGACTTGTCGATGGTGCTGGCGCTGTAGACGTCGAAATTCTTAAAAACAGTCTCACAAACAGTAACGAACTTGAACGTATTGGTGGAGTATTATACCTGGCGACACTCATCGAAGGCATACCCAGGTCTGTCAACGTCACCCACTATGCCAGAATAATCAAGGATAAATCTATCCTTCGCAGCCTTATCAATGCATCGAATAAAATAATAGAGAAATGTTATTCTCAAACTGAAGATACAGAAGCAATTCTCGATGAAGCGGAAAAAAACATATTCGATGTCGCTGAAGACAGAATCCGCAGAGGTTTTGTAAAGATCGGTGACCTCTCTGACCAGGTTATCACTCTTATTGAAGATATGGATGCAAGAAAGGGAGGCCTTACAGGTATTTCCACCGGATTCCCTGATCTTGACCAGATGACAGCTGGTTTACAAAAGGGTGACTTGATTATCATCGCGGCCCGTCCTTCAATGGGAAAAACCGCATTTTCACTTAATATGGCCACACACCTGGCAATAAGAGAAAAGAAAAAAATTGGATATTTCTCGATGGAAATGTCGAAGGAACAGATTCTGCTGAGGATGTTATGCTCCGAAGCTGCAATCGATATGCAACGTGTTCGTGGCGGTTTCCTGCGCCAGGAGGAATGGATCCGGATACGGGATACGATGAACCTTATCTCCGAAGCACCGATTTATATTGATGATACTTCGAGCCTTTCGGTTGTAGAGATGAGAGCAAAAGCGCGCAAACTGAAGCTGGAAGCCGGGCTCGATATCCTTTTTGTTGACTATATGCAGCTCATGCATTCGGCTGTACGGTATGACAGCCGCCAGCAGGAGATATCCGCAATCAGCAGGGGCTTGAAAGGGCTTGCTAAAGAACTGGAAATCCCGGTCGTAGCGCTCTCACAGCTCAGCCGCGCCCCGGAAGCACGCGCAGGCCACAGGCCGCAGCTGGCAGACCTCAGAGAATCAGGCGCAATAGAACAGGATGCAGACGTAGTTAGTTTTATTTTCCGTGAGGAAATGTACAGGCAAACCGAAGAAAATGAAGGTAAAGCGGAAATTATCATCGCAAAACAGAGAAACGGGCCGACCGGAACTATTACTCTAACATTCATAAAGAAATATACTAGATTTGCATTATTTACCGCAAATCCTGGAGGCTAAATGCAGAAAGCGGAAAACAGAGTATATTTAAAGCCGTTCGAGAAGATAGGGAAAGCTATCTTCAAAACAGCCGAGTTAACTGGAATGATTTCACTATTTATAGCAAAAACGCTTCGATGGGCTTTTCATTGGCCTCTGGAAGGCAAACTCATATTCAAACAGATGGAGGAGATCGGGGTCAGATCCATACCGGTTGTATTTATTACAACGGGATTCACCGGTATGGTTTTCGCGCTTCAGAGTTATGCAGGTTTTAAACAATTTACCGCGGAATCGCTCGTAGGGGCTGCTGTTGCACTGGCAATTGTCCGTGAACTCTCTCCTGTTCTTACCGGATTGATGGTGGCTGGCAGAGCAGGCTCTGCTATGGCAGCCGAAATAGGGACGATGAAAGTCACAGAGCAGATTGACGCCCTTTCGACAATGGCCGTAGAGCCGATTCAATATCTTATCGTCCCGCGTATGATCGCTTCAATAACGATGCTGCCAATATTGACTATGGTAGGTAACTTCTTTGGTATTTTCGGCGGTTATCTCGTTTCGGTGGAATTGATGGGACTTAATCCTTCTGTTTACTGGGAGTCATCATATAAATGGCTTGTTATGAATGATTTTATAGCAGCAATGATAAAAGCATCATGCTTTGGATTTATTATTTCAGTAATCAGTTGTTATTATGGTTTTAATTCAGAAGGAGGAGCAGAAGGAGTCGGTCAGGCTACAACACGTTCCGTTGTTATAGCCTGTATGATGATTCTGGTATCCGACTTTTTCCTTACTAAGGCATTGTTCTGATGATTAAATGTGAAGATTTATATAAAGCTTTTGGATCTAAGGTTGTTCTCGCGGGAGCAAACCTCGAGATAAAAGAAGGTGAATCGATGACGGTCATCGGTGGATCCGGTGTCGGCAAATCGGTTCTGATTAAAAATATTATAGGATTATTAAAACCTGATAAAGGTAAAATATGGGTTGAAAATACACTGGTAAATGACCTGAATGAATCGGACTTGAGAAAATTGAGGATGAAATTTGGAATGTTGTTTCAATATGCAGCTCTGTTCGATTCTCTTTCAGTTGGCGAGAATGTGGCGTTTGCATTAAACAGGCATACAAAATTGAGCCAGAAGGAAATTAAAGACAGAGTGACTGATTGCCTGAACATGGTCGGTCTTTTCGGTGTTGAACATCTCTTCCCCGCTGAATTAAGCGGAGGAATGAAAAAACGAGTGGGGCTTGCAAGAGCGATTGCAATGCGCCCAAAAATATTATTATATGACGAACCAACTACAGGGTTGGATCCAATAATGGCTGATGCGATTAACAATCTTATCATACGCCTAAAGGAGAAACTCCAGGTTACATCGATAACAATTACACATGATATGGTCAGCGCTTATAAAATTTCCGACCGTATCGCCATGTTATACGAGGGGAAAATAATCGAGGTGGGAACTCCCGGCGAAATTAAAAAATCGCAAAATCCTTACGTTAAACAATTCGTAACCGGCAGCGCCGAAGGGCCGATAAAAACGGTCTCACTGGAGGGAATATGAACTCAGAAACAAAAATCGGAATCTTTGTAATAATTGCTCTTATTATATTCGGATTCTTTCTTATTAAAATTGATAAAATAAAACTAGGACAAAAAGAAACTGAAACTTACGATTTATATGCTCATTTCAAGAACATTGCGGGTTTGAGTACGAATGCGACAGTACGTCAACAAGGTTTTATCATCGGTAAAGTAAAAAGTATTGGCCTGACCGATAGCCAAGTACGTGTTATCATGTCAATACGGAAAGATGTCGAATTATACGAAGACAGCTCAGCCTCTATAAAAACTGTGGGCCTGTTGGGCGAAAAATATATTGAAATCAATGTTGGGAAAAAAAGAGTTAATAAACTCAAAAATCAAGATGAGATTAAAACAGGAGATGCCGGAGGCCTCGATGCCGTTGTAGATGTACTTAGCTCCATTGGTGGTGACCTCAAGGATGTTACTGCATCACTCAAGAAAAGCATAGGCCAGGGAACTGGGAATGAACGATTGGAAAAGATTCTGAACAACATCGAGAAATTTACCGCTGATCTAAAAGATATAACCAGAGAAAACAGTGATAAGATAGATGAATCAATGACTTCAATCAGGAATATTGCTAAAGATCTTGACGGAAAAATGCCCCAGATATCCGAGGATTTGAAAATCCTTATATCGGACTTGAAAGAAGTAGTAAAAGAAAACAGGGCAAACGTAAAGGACAGCATCCAAAACATTGAGGAGTTGAGCGATAAATTGGATAAAATCCTCGAAAAGATAAAAGATGGTGAAGGAACAGTCGGTAAACTTGTTACTGAATCAACTCTTCATGACAATGTGAACAAAGTGGTTAAAAATCTTGAAGATAAAGTTGAAAATGCGACAGTAATTCTTCAACAGGCTTCTTATTTTCAGTTTTCTCTTGGTTTCAGGGGTGAATATTACACTGAAGGTGAAGACCTGAAGAATTATATCACCTTTAAACTTCGAACATGGGAAAACATGTTTTTCTTCGCCGAGATAGTCGATGATAACCTAGCCAGAGTTTATGATCCGAATTATGTTGAAGGCGTTGATAGTATTAATTTCGACCGGGAACTGACATTTACACTCCACTCCGCTGTCGAGATCGGAGATCTTGTACTACGGGGAGGATTAACAGAGAATAAATTTGGAGGAGCAGTGGATTGGATGTTCCTCAATGACGCTTTTCGTTTCACCATGGAAGGATGGGACACAAGCAGGAAAGACGGACCACATCTGAAAGTGTCTCTGAATTACAGATTCCTCGACCGTCTTTATCTGAATGCCGGTTATGATGATTTTATAAATTCTGACCGCGCACAAGTTTTCCTCGGCATAGGTTTTTCCTGGCTTTACTAGATTCTAAACTTTTTCAGATAAGGTTTTATCATTGGGCCGTAATAAAGAACCGGATTACATCTGCATCGAATGTGATACTCCATATTATAAATGGATCGGGAGATGTACATCCTGTGGAGCATGGGACAGTATAAAGGAAAATAAAAAGTCATCTCAGAAAAAATCTGCCGCTATCGCAGGTTTGAACTATGCTCCAATTCCTTATTCTGAATTGCCCCGGACAAACGAAGAGAGAATAGAAACGGGAATCGATGAGTTTGACCGCGTACTTGGTGGAGGATTAGTAAAAGGTTCGATTATTCTTCTCGGTGGAGAACCGGGAGTTGGAAAATCAACGATTCTTCTGCAGGTAAGCGCAAAACTGGCAAATTCAGGAGTTAAAGTCCTTTATATCTCAGGTGAAGAATCCCCCGCCCAGGTGAAGCTGAGGGGTGAACGCCTGGGAATTGATGAAAAAAGCGGATTATTGTTCCTTGGAGAGACATCACTGGAAATAATCCTTGCCCTGGTTGAATCCGAAAAACCGGACCTACTCATTATTGACAGCATTCAGACTGTACGTTCCGAAAGATCCGGAACAGGTGCCGGATCAGCAACTTTGATCCGCGAGGCAACCAGTGCATTTCTTGAATCGGCCAAACGAGATGGAATTACATATATATTAACCGGCCACGTTACTAAAGAAGGAATTATTGCCGGGCCAAAAGCTATAGAACATATGGTGGATACCGTTCTTTATTTCGAGGGAGAAAAAAAATACGACCATCGGATAATAAGAACAACAAAAAACAGATTTGGTGCGGTTAACGAACTCGGTATCTTCGAAATGAGAAAAGAAGGCCTGATCCAGGCAGATGATATTTCAAGATATTTTATCAGCACAGCAGACCAGATTTCCCCTGGTGCGGCGGTTTTTCCCGCACACGAAGGAACAAGATCACTGCTCGTGGAGATACAGGCCCTGGTCAGCTTGAGTAATTATTCTACTCCCCGAAGAACTGTCGTAGGGATGGATTATAATCGCGCTATTCTCGTATTAGCTGTATTAGATAAGCAGCTGGGTCTGAATCTTTCGGACAGAGAGGTTTATTTGAATGTTGCCGGTGGAGTAAGTATTTACGAACCGGCAGTTGACCTGGCGTTGACTGGAGCTGTTCTTTCAAGTTATAGAAATCAACCTGTAGCTGAATCAACAGCTTTACTTGGTGAACTGAGCCTGACAGGCGAAGTAAGAGGTGTGAACGGTATTGAGGACAGATTGAAGGAACTGGCTCATTACAAGTTTAAAAAGGTAATTATTCCTGATTCGGTAAGCGTAAATAACGATTACGGGCTTACGTTAATCCGAATCAGACATATTAATACTTTATTGGAAAAATTATTTTAACTGGAGGTTATAATGAACGCGAACATCTATTCTTTTATACTGATAATTATTCTCGCGGTTACAGGATATTTCTTTTTAATCCCTGACGGACCGCATTACCAGGGCGCGATAATCGGCCTGGTTTTTGGAGCTGTACTTTTCTTTTTCAGGAAAAGATCGGGGAAAGTATCTAATAATATTGTAGTTGGCATGATTATCGGCTTGATAATCTCAGGGTTGTCAGCTCTTATCTTCTTTGCCTTGATTGATGGATTAGCAATTGAAAACCATTATGTCCCTTATATAAAAATAGCCGTATTCATAGCGCTTGCATATTTCGGACTTCATTACGGTTGGACTCTTGGAAGCCGTTTCTCCCTGAAAAACATGCTTGCTTCGCTTAAAGGTGAATCAGAAGTCTATTCGAAAAGAAAAATACTCGACACAAGCGTGATAATTGACGGAAGAATTGCAGATATAATTGAGACCGGTTTTATGGAAGGCCCCGTTGTAATCCCGCAGTTTGTGCTCAAAGAATTACAGGCTATTGCCGATTCTCCTGATTCCACCAAGAGAAACAGGGGAAGACGAGGCCTCAATATCCTCAGAAAAATGCAGAAAAAAGGTGATACATATCTCGAAATATGGGAACAGGACTTTCCCGATGTAAAGGAAGTCGACTTGAAGCTGCTCGAACTTGCAAAACAGATTAACGGAAAAGTGGTCACAAACGATTTTAACTTGAACAAGGTAGCCCAGCTGAGGGGAGTAGAAATCCTGAACATAAATGAACTCGCCAATGCCCTTAAACCGGTTGTTCTACCGGGTGAACATATGAATGTCAAGATTCTCCGTGAAGGTAAAGAACAGAATCAGGGTGTCGCATACCTGGATGACGGTACGATGATCGTAGTAGACGATGCAAGGACTATGATCGACAAAAGCGTGGATGTCGAGGTAACATCTGTGCTTCAAACTACCGCAGGCAAAATGATATTCGCCAAATATCTTGGAGATTAGTATACCTTACGATATAATTCGCTCTTTAACAGAATAACTTGAGAACAGAAGATGAAAAAGACATTCTATATTACAACCGCAATTGATTATGTTAACGGAGTGCCCCATCTGGGCACAGCATACGAAAAGATTACTGCTGATATTATTAACAGGTTTAAGAAATTAGCCGGGTATGACACACATTTCCTGATGGGAAATGACGAACACAGCCAGAATGTGTTTAAAAAAGCGCAAGAACTGAACATGGATCCGGTTAAATACTGCGATATGATGGAGGAAAAGTTCACTAGCGCCTGGGGAAGATTGAATGTTAAATTCGATGACTTCATCCGCACCACAGCGCCGAGGCACAAAAAAACTGTATCGGCTTTTCTCCAGAAAATTTATGATAATGGAGATATATTTAAAGGCTATTATGAGGGATTCTATTGTGTAAGCTGCGAGAGATTTTACACAGAAAAAGAACTTGATGAAAATAAAAACTGCCCGGTTCACAATACAAAACCTGAGTGGATAAAGGAAGAAAACTGGTTTTTCCGCCTCTCAAAATACCGTGATCCTTTGCTTGAACATATCGAAAAAAATCCAAGATTTATCCGTCCGGAAATTAGAAAAAATGAGATTGTAAACGTCTTAAAAGAGGGATTGGATGATCTTTCAATCTCCCGCGCTGGAAGTACATGGGGTGTGCAGATACCCTGGGATGAAAACTCAGTCACTTATGTCTGGTTTGATGCATTGATAAACTATCTTTCAGGAATAGGTTATGCTAATGATACAGAAATGTATGAAAAATTCTGGCCGGCAAATATTCACTATATTGGAAAAGATATTACAAGATTTCACTGTATTTACTGGCCGGCAATGCTGATGGCTGCTGGAGTTGATCTACCTGAAACTATTTTCGGCCACGGTTTCATAATGCAATCGGGAGCTAAGCTTTCAAAATCTTCAGGAAACGCGATGGATCTTTCTACTATGATAGACGAACTTGGAGCTGAACCGCTTCGTTTCTATCTTGCCAGTGAAGTAACTCTCGGACAGGATGGAGATTTCTCGGTGGAACGTTTTAAAGAAGTTTACAATTCCCAACTGGCTAACGATTACGGTAACCTGCTTAACAGGACTCTGACAATGGTCGATAAATACCATGGTAGAGTAGTCTATAAATCTTCTTTAGAAGATGAATTGACAAAAACAGTTACCGAAGCGGTAAAGAAATATTATGAGCTTTTTGAAGATTTAAGAATGAAGGAAGCTATACAGGAAGCTTTTAGGATTATTACTGAAGGCAACCTTTACATTGACAATAATAAACCGTGGGAACTGGCGAAAGACGAATCATCAAAAGAAAAACTCGAATCTGTTTTACATAACCTGGTTGACGCTTTAAGGGTATTCACCATTTTGCTCTACCCCGTAATGCCAGAAAAAACTTCAGAAGCCTGGCGGCAACTTGGATTCCACAACGAATTGGATACTATCCTATATGAAAAAATCCTGGAGGATAAAACTCCAGAAGGCCATACGACAGAAAAAGGAAGCCCTGTCTTCCCACGTATGGAATAAAGTCTGGTTATGGACAATTTAAACCTTAACTTCAATCAATAAGGAGTGACGATGAAAAGAATCCGGTTTTTTTCTTTTATCCTTGTACTTGCCCTGGCCTGCTTCCCAATAATAACGGGAGCAGAACAAACAGAATATGTACAACCACCTGAAACAATAATCAATGATCAGGTACCTCAGATACCGATTGATATTCAGAAAAAGATGGAACAGTACAGTAACATGAAATCGGCCTTTATTGCAGATTGGACTCCGGATGGTAAATCGTTGATCGTAACAACCAGGTTTGGGAACACAAGCCAGCTTTACCTGGTAGAGAAACCGAACAGCAAATTGATCCAACTTACTGATTACGAAGAACCCGTGACAAATGCATCTGTATGCCCAACGAAAGGGAAAAACTATTTCATTTTCAGTAAAGATGTCGGCGGCGCAGAAGCTTACCAGTATTTTAAATATGATCTGACTAAACGCGAAGCGACTATGATCACTGACGGCAAATCACGTCACATGGGTTTATCATTCAATAACAAAGGCGACAAAATCGCATTTGTCAATAACAGCCGTACCGGTATGTTGTTTGATGTATACACAATGGACCCGGAAAATCCTACAGATGTCAAAATGGTATTCGAAGCAAAGCAGCCTGCTTATTATCTTCCAACTGGCTGGTCCAAGGATGATACCAAATTACTGGTTATTGAATATATTTCGGCAAACGAAGTAAATACATACATGGTTGACATTACAACAGGCACATCTGAAATGATCGATCCCGGTTGTAAAGACAAATGCGTTTTCACGATGGGTGATTTTTCCGAAGACGGTAAAGCTGTATACGGAATCAGCGATATTGGTTCTGAATTCAAGAAAATTATATCCTATGATCTTGCCACAAAAAAAATCACTACCATCACTGATGACATTAACTGGGATGTCGATGGTGTCGTAGCAACAAAAGATAAAAAGACTGCTGTCTTCACTATCAACGAAAACGGTATTACCAAAATCTATAAAATGGATATGGCCACCAGTAAGTATGAAAAACTTGATGTCCTCCCATTTGGTGTTCTAGCTGGACTTGCCCTTAATGAGAAAACTAACAGATTAGCGTTTTCAATTTCAGGTCCGAAGACCAATAGTGATGTTTTTGAATTAGACCTTAATACAAAAAGTGTTACACGGTGGACAACTAGCGATACAGCCGGATTAGACCCAAGTACTTTCGTTGAACCTATAATTGTAGAGTTCCCGACATTTGACCAGGTTGCAGGCAAACCGCGTATAATATCCGCTTTTTATTATAAACCGGCAATTGCATCAGCAGATAAACCGGTCCCGGTAATTATAAATATTCATGGCGGCCCGGAAGCGCAGTATCAACCAAAATTCAGCACAACATTAGGTTATTGGACAAACGAATTAGGTATAGCGGTAATCTCTCCGAATGTTCGTGGTTCTGAAGGATATGGAAAAAGCTTTATGCTGCTCGATAATGCTGAAAAACGTGAAGATTCAGTAAAAGATATAGGCGCATTACTATCATGGATAGAAAAACAACCGGAACTTGATAAAAACCGAGTAGCGGTATTCGGTGGCTCTTATGGTGGATATATGGTCCTCGCATCTATGATCAAATTCTCTGATAAAATCAAATGCGCTGTAGATATCGTCGGCATTTCAAGCTTTGTGACATTCCTTAAGAATACATCTCCTTACAGGCAGGACTTGAGAAGAGCGGAATATGGCGACGAAAGAGTAATCGGTGAATTTCTTGAAAGTATTTCACCATTGACTCATGCCAACAAAATAAAAGGCCCATTGTTCGTAATTCAGGGGAAAAATGATCCTAGAGTCCCTTATACAGAAGCAGAACAGATTGTAAAAACTGTACGCGAAAATGGTATCCCTGTATGGTATCAACTTGCGACTAATGAAGGACATGGATTCAGTAAAAAAGATAACCGTGACTTCATGAATTATTCAATAATCAAATTCTTCCAGGAATATCTGATAAAATAGGATTACAATTAATTCATTATAGCGGCATCATTGATGCCGCTTTTTCTTTATGCAAATTCTTTACATCATCAAACCAAGTTGATATTATTCTGTCTTACAGAGTACTGCTATTCTTCACAAACTCAGAGGATATGGGAGATTTATGAAAGTAATTGGTGTTATTCCTGCTAGATATGGATCAACACGCTTCCCAGGGAAACCTCTCACCGATATCCTCGGCAAACCTATGATCCAGCATGTATATGAAGCATGCAAAAAAGCAAGCCTTCTCGATGAAGTCATTGTTGCTACGGATGACGAAAGAATTGAACAGGCCTGCAAATTATTCAGCGCGACCGTGATGATGACTGATCCTTCTCATACTTCAGGCAGTGACCGGGTTGCGGAGATAGCAAGAAAAACCGACGGCGATATTTATATGAACATCCAGGGGGATGAACCACTCCTCGATCCTGGTAATATTGACCTGGCAGTGAAACCCCTACTCGATGATAAAAACATAAATTTGTCGACCTTAAAAACAGATATAAAATCCATCGAAGATTTATTCGATATAAACCTGGTAAAGGTAATCACGGATAAAAATGACTTCGCTATTTATTTCTCGAGGTTACCTATACCATTTACACGGGACCCTGGTTTTAATTACGAAAATTTCAAACATGAACTTAACCGGGAGAAAGATTTACTGAAAAATTTTTATTCCCAGATTGGATTGTATGTATTCAGGAAGGAATTCCTTATGGAATTTACCAGGCTGGAAAATTCGAAACTTGAATTACTGGAAAAACTGGAACAGCTCAGAGCCCTGGAAAATGGATACAAAATAAAAGTAATTTACACACCAAGTTCAGGAAAGGGAGTTGATTCTCCCGAAGACCTGGAGAAAATTATAGCCATAATGAAAAAAGGAAACCATGCAGACTAAATATATTTTTGTAACAGGCGGCGTTGTTTCATCCCTGGGTAAGGGACTAACTTCTGCCAGTATCGGCCGATTAATGGAATCAAGAGGCTTTAAAGTTGCATTGTTAAAGCTTGACCCGTATTTAAACGTAGACCCGGGTACAATGAGCCCATTCCAGCATGGTGAAGTTTATGTAACTGACGACGGTTCGGAAACCGACCTTGATCTCGGGCACTATGAAAGGTTCACCAGCTATACAACATCAAAACTGAGTAATTTCACCAGTGGCCAGATTTATGAGACTGTTATTGAAAAAGAAAGAAAAGGCGATTACCTTGGAAGTACAGTACAGGTAATTCCACATATAACAAATGAGATTAAACACTGGATTGTCAAATCCGCTGAAGGATATGACATCCTGCTCGTCGAGATAGGCGGCACAGTTGGTGATATCGAAGGGCAACCCTTCCTTGAAGCTATCAGGCAGATGCGAATGGAAATGGGGCGCGATCATACTTTATTCGTACATCTTACCCTTGTGCCTTATATCAAAGCCTCCGGTGAATTGAAAACCAAACCGACACAACATAGCGTTAAAACTTTAAGGGAAATAGGTATTCAACCAGAATTGATTATATGCCGCTCCGACCGGACTTTGAGCGCTGAGGTAAAATCGAAGATCGCTCTCTATTGTAACGTCAGCGTAGATGATGTTATAACAGCCGCCGATATGGATAATATTTATAAACTGCCCCTATATTTCTCACGTGAACGCCTTGATGACAGGATAATGGAATACCTCCGCCTCCCGATTCAGACAATAAATCTTGAGGACTGGATAGGCCTTATTGAACAGTTTGAGAACATGAAGAATGAAGTCCAGATCGGTGTTGTCGGGAAATATATAAATTATGAAGATTCATATAAATCCTTGAGTGAGGCACTTGTTCATGGTGGGTTACCTCTTGAAACGAAAGTAAAAATTAAATGGATTGAATCTGAATCGTTGGAAGATGGCAACATTGAAGATATCCTGGGTTCTCTTAATGGCATCCTGGTTCCCGGCGGTTTCGGAGCTAGAGGAATCCCTGGAATGCTCAATGCTATTCAATATGCAAGGGAAAATAAAATACCGTTCCTCGGTATATGCCTCGGGATGCAGTGTGCTGTGATAGAATTTGCCAGAAATGTTGCGAAAATTGAGAAAGCTCATTCTACTGAATTTGATAAGAATACTGCATACAAGGTTATTTTCAAGCTAAGAGATTTACTTGGTGTCGAGGAAATGGGCGGAACGATGAGACTTGGAGCATATGATTGTGAACTTGTAAAAAGCTCAAATGCCTTTAATGCTTATAACAAAAATAATATCAGCGAACGTCATCGTCATAGATACGAGTTTAATCCTGAGCACCGCGAACTGCTCGAAAGCGCAGGGCTTAGAATTACCGGTGAATCACCTGATAAGAAATTTGTTGAGATCGTTGAGATAGAGGATCATCCATGGTTTCTCGGATGCCAGTTCCATCCTGAGTTTAAATCCAAACCACTTTCACCGCACCCACTTTTTGTTGCATTTATTCGGGCGGCAGGCAAACATTCTCTAAGCAGGAGTTAATCCCGAATGCTCATTAAAACGAAGATTGTCGATATAAATAATCAATTATCCGTCGGAGGGGATTCTCCTTTTTTCCTTATCGCGGGGCCATGCGTGATAGAATCGGAAGAACATATCCTTAAAATGGCAGAACAGATTAAGGAAATAACCGATAAGCTATCCATCCCTTATATTTTTAAATCATCGTATGATAAAGCTAACAGAAGTTCTGTCAGCTCTTACAGGGGTCCCGGAATGGAATCCGGCCTGAAGCTGTTGGAAAAGGTTAAAAAAGAGATGGATGTCCCCGTAATCTCGGATGTTCACTCCATTGAACAGGTAAAACCGGCGGCAGAAGTACTGGATATAATCCAGGTTCCCGCATTTTTATCCCGTCAAACTGATCTTTTGATTGCTGTCGGGGAAACAGGTAAAGTAGTAAACGTTAAAAAAGGCCAGTTCCTTTCGCCGTGGGATACTGAAAATATAATTTTAAAAATAGAAAGTACTGGAAATAAAAAGATAATCTTAACGGAAAGAGGAGCATCATTCGGTTATAACCACCTCATTGTTGATATGAAATCTTTCCCGGTAATGAGAAGTTTCGGGTACCCGGTAGTATATGATGTAACACATTCAGTTCAACTGCCGGGAGGAAAAGGAACGTCATCAGGCGGGCTTGGGGAATTCATAGAACCTCTGGCAAGAGCTGGAATGGCAACCGGAATTGACGGGATTTTCATGGAAGTACATGATTGTCCCGAGGATGCAATGTGCGATGGGCCAAATTCTCTGCCTTTGAGCAAACTTGAGAACCTTCTTGTTATACTTAAGGATATAGATAATATAGTTAAAAAATAGGGTGAAAGAATGACAATGAGAAGCAGGATTCACAATACAAATTTAAAGGAAAAAGCCTGCAGGATTAAAATGATTTTACTCGACAATGATGGCGTCCTGACAGATGGCAGTATTATCTTCGGTAAGAACGGTGTTGAATATGCTGTATTCGATGTAAAAGATGGACTCGGAATAAAACTGGCGCAGGAAGCAGGGATAATAATCGGTATAATCAGCGGCCTGGAATCCGATGCATTAAAAAAGCGGGCAGCATCATTAAAAATAGACGAACTTCATACACGAGTGATAGATAAAAAAGCTGTGTACGAAAAAATCAGGGATAAATATAAATTAGAGGATGATGAAATCGCATTCATTGGTGATGATGTAATAGATATACCAATAATGATCCGCTGCGGTTTTTCAGCAGCTGTGAACGATGCTCATGCACAAATAAAAAAAATTGCGCATTTTATAACCAATCAACCCGGCGGTAAAGGCGCTGTAAGAGAATTTATAGATTTCATCCTGACATCTCAAAACCACTGGAAGAACGTAATCAAAAAATATTACGAATAAATATGAGTAGTGAACAGGCGAATATCACATCAAAGAGAAAGAGTATTTCTAAGAAATATTTCAGAAATCCTCTTCTCAGGTTATTTTTCCTTCAATGCCTATTAATAGGGAGAATCTTTCCAAGAAGTTTTCTTTTATTAATCGGAAGAGGGCTTGGGAAAATTGCGTATCATATTTTCCCTTCCGAAAGGAAAAAAGCGTTAACTCATCTGAAAATTGCTTACCCTGAGAAGACAGAATCCGAAATCAATGATATCACCCGGAATGTTTTTAAACATATCGGTATGAATTTCATGGAGCTTATCTGGCTTCCACGTTTAAAGAAAAATAATATAGATAAATATGTTGAATTTATCGGGCTTGAACATCTCGATAAAGCCCGCAATCCTAATAAACCAACAATAATAATAACAGGACATATCGGTAACTGGGAATTACTTGCCGCTGCCGCCTCTATCAAAGGTTATTCATCTGCAGTCATCGCGACAAAACAAAGAGATGATTGGATCAACAGGAAGATAAGCGACATTCGTGCAAAATGGAATGTCCATACAATCTGGAGAAATGGCGGTCAAAGTTCTCGGGAAATACTTTCAGTGATGAAAAATAATGGTGTTCTTGCACTTCTGATGGATCAAGATACAAAAGCGGAATCGGTTTTCGTGGATTTCTTCGGTCGCAAGGCTTTTACTCCTTCGGGCCCGGCAGCATTATCCTTAAGGTTTAACAGTGAAGTTATTTCTGCATATATCCATAGAAACGGCAACAGGAATCATAAAATAACCTTTAAAAATGCTGAGCCGCTTGAACCAACTGGAGACAGGGAAAAAGATATTGTTGACAGAACCCAACAATTCACGAAAATAATAGAAGGTGCAATTAACGAACATCCAGAACAGTGGGTATGGATGCATAAAAGATGGAAAACACAGAATCCAAATTCCAATAAAGGAGAAAGAAATGACCTGGCTTAGAATATTTGTGATCGTTGCCTTTGTAGTCTTGTTCCTCTTTTGGGCAGGACATAATCTGAATAACGTTGTATCAATAAATAATTTCAAAGGTGATACTATCGCAACAACACCGCTTTGGATAGTAGTTTTAATTTCAGTATCATTTGGAATGTTTTTCATGGGCATCCTCGGAATTGTTCAGGAATTCAGGGATAAATCTATAATACGTAAACTCAACATTAAAATCGAAAAACAGCAACAGGAATTAGCCTCACTACGGAATCTCCCAATCTCTGATGAAATGTCCATGGATGATGATATAGAAGAAGAACCGGAAAAAGAAGTATCGCCACCCGACGAAAATGAATCATAAATAAATGTTCAATTTACCTGTAGATCCAATTCTCGTCCCTCTTTTTGCCCTTATTATTGGAATATTATTGGGCAGATTATGGGGTTACTTTAAATATAAAGAAAAAATAAGCTATAATATAAAACATCAACGAAGCACAAGTTCATATGTTCTTGGGATTAGCTACCTGATTGCTGGAGAAAGGGATCTTGCAATATCCGAGCTCGCAAGGGCAGCAAAAACGGATACCGACAGAATAGAACTATATATAATCCTTGGTAATTTATACCGGGAAAAAGGACAGCTCGAAAAAGCGATACAGATTCACCGAAGCATCCTGCATAGGAAAGACTTATCCCCAATCGATCTGGAAATGGCACAGCTTGCGCTGGGGATGGATTTTATGCGGGCCGGAATGATGAGAAGGGCTAAAGATTCCTTCACGGAAATCTTGAAAGAAAAGCCGGAAAACGCAGAGGCGCTTAAGCTTATCCAGAGATGTTATGAAGAAGAACGTAATTGGAAAAAAGCATACGATACCAGACAGAAAGTAATGAGGATTACCAGGTCTAAGGATTATTCAATATCTTCATTTATTCTAGCTGAATGGGGCATTGACAAATTTCGTGATGGTGATTTGCCGGGAGCAATCGCGAGTTTTAACGAGGCGCTTTCTCTTTATAAGGAATGTTATCCTGCCTATGAGTTTTTAGGAAAAATTTACCATCTGAACGGCGAAAACCGAAAAGCTGCGGAGACATGGGAAAAGCTTATCGAACTGATCCCTCAAAAAGCATTCCTGGTACTGTCACCCCTCTATGATATTTATAAAAAACTCGGTACAGAAGATAAAATTTACCAGTATTGCGATTATATCAAACGCCATAATGAATCAGACTGGAGAACAAACCTTTTCCTGGCTACAATTCATAAAAAAGACAAAGCGTCATCAGCAGAAAGAGAAAATCTTTTTAGTGCCCTCAAAATTAATCTAAACTCGCTTTTTCTTCATCAGCAGATTTGGAAGATGTTCCTTCGCGGAGGATTGGAAATCAAGGATATAAAAAAATACATTGATATGACTGAAGAAAATATCTTTACCGATCCATTTATATGTACTAGATGTCATTATAAAATAAGCGAATTCAAACGAAGATGCCCCCATTGCCGTTCATGGGATACTCTGGTTGAGGAAAGGCTCTAAATTATCAGTAAATGATGCAGAAAATATATCTCGCCAGTAAATCTCCCCGTCGCAAAGACCTGCTCGAAAAAATTGGCCTGGAACATGAACAGATCACCATCGAAGTCAATGAGGAGAATTCCAAAGATTTGCCACCAAATCAACTTGCCCTGGAAAATGCCAGGAAAAAAGCCGAAGCGCTCTCTGAAAAACTCCAAACCGGTATAATTCTGGCTGCGGATACCGTGGTTGTTCTTGGAGATAATACAGTTCTCGGAAAACCTGTCAATAAGACGGATGCAGCAAGGATGCTGAAACTCCTCCAGGGCAATATTCATACAGTCATCACTGGGCTGGCGCTGATAGATAAAGAACAGGGAATTTCCCTAAATGCCTATGATTCCACCGAAGTTACTTTTTACCCAATGACTGATGAGGAGATCGAATGGTATGTTGAAACCGGGGAACCGATGGATAAAGCTGGTGCCTACGGTTTGCAGGAAAAAGGAATGCTCTTCGTTCAGAAAGTGGAAGGATCTGCGACAAATGTTATCGGTCTGCCGGTTCAACTGCTTTACCAGTTATTCAAGAAAGCCTCGATAGAAATTCTCGAGTATATTTAAAAAACCGGTATTTATTCAGATTCCGTTTTTTTCCGATGTCTGAATAAAAAATCCCCTTTTTTTTCAAGAAAATACCTTATACCGATAAACAGGATAACCAGCCCCTGGATAATTAAGATTAAATCTTTTGGTACATCGGCGCTGAGCTGGAGGTGCCGATCGGCAGCCCTCAAGGCCCCAAATAGAAGTGCAGCGAAGATAACCCCGATAGGATTATTCGAAGCAATTAATGCGACTGCAATACCATCAAAACCATACCCCGGCGAAAACTGTCCGTAAAATGTATGGTGCAGCCCGGTAATTTCGACTGCCCCGCCAAGTCCAGCCAAACCACCTGCCAGCATCATTGTAAAAACTATAATCTTTTTGCTGTTAAACCCGGCTGAGTCCACCGCAGTTTTATTCTGACCGGTCATCCGAAGCAGATAACCTGCAGTAGTTTTCTTTAGAAAAAACCAAAGCAGGACAGCGCTGAAGATAGCAATAATTATCCCAATCGATAAAGTCAGTGCTCCACTATGGATTATATTTGGTAATTCAGCAGCTGATTGAATCGGTTTACTTTTAACAATGTGGGGATCACCACGCATCGGACCTTTAACAAAAAACAGGGTAAAGTGAATTGCTATATAATTCATCATAATCGTCGAAAGGACTTCATGGACTCCCCGATATGACCTTAGTAGGCCAGGAACGAGGCCCCAAATTGCGCCGCCGAGAATAGACAGTATAAAAACCAGGGGGATTAACAGAAAACCGGAACCGATATTTATCTGTGCAGCCAGCCATGCTGAGATAATAGCTCCGATGTACATCTGCCCTTCGGCGCCGATATTAAAAAGTCCTGCTTTAAAACCGATTGCAACACTTAGCCCTGTAAAAATTAACGGAATCGTCTTTTGCAGGGTCAGAAGGATACTATCACCACTACCGATTGAACCGGCAATAAGGGCTTTCCCAGCTAAAATAGGATCCTTGCCGCTAATCACAATAATGATAGAGCTGATTAAAAACGCAAAAAATAAGGCAAGAACTGCCCCCGTAAAACTTCGGAGCAAATCCTTGCCTGATTTTTTCAATAACATCCCGGTAAAAAGGATTACTTTTTCTTAGCTTCCGATGTTTCAGTTTTTTCAGGTGCTTTTGACATAGAGCACTGCCCTTCAAGTAACGCTCCGTCATCAATAATCAGGCTCGGAGCAGTAATAGAGCCATAAACCTTACCACGAGAGTGAATCTCGATCCTCTCCTTGGCTTTGATATGACCTTCGACCTTACCGTTAATCGATATGGCGCCGACTTCAATTAATTCCGCCTTGACCGATGCAGTTTCCCCGATGATGAGTGTGCTGTCGGATTTAATTTTCCCGTTAAATTTCCCATCAATTCTCATGGTGCCGCCAAACTTCATCTCACCATTGAATTCAGTTCCTTCATCAAGGAAGCCCGTAATCTCGGTTGATTCAATTAAGGTTTCTCTGTTCTTTTCGTCCTTCATAATCAATGTATCCTTATCTGTTAATACCTTATAGTCATTAAAGTATCGAATAGTCTCTGTAAATCTTCATCCGATGCAAAGTTAATAAGTATACTGCCTCGCCCGGCAGCATCTTTATTTATCTTCACCCTTGCACTTAATTTATCGCAGAGTTTTCTTTCAGCATCATTAACGTAGGGATCTGTCTGTTCTTCCCTCTGTATCTTTTCCGCTTTCTCAACTGTCTCCCTCAGTTTCTTTACGAAGCTCTCGGCCTCTCGTACCGAAATTCCTTTATTAACGATGAGGTTGAACAGGTTTTTCATCGCATCAGGATCGTTTTCCAGCATAAGAAGAGTACGGGCATGGCCACCACTGATCTGGCCATCGGATAGCGCCTCCCTCGCGTACCTGGGGAGTTTCAGGAGCCTTACAGTATTTGCAATGGTAGATCGCTCTTTACCGACGACGTTTGAAAGCTCTTCCTGAGTCAGGTTCTTCTCTTTCATTAAAGTATCATACGCCTGGGCTTCCTCGAGAGGATTTAAATCTTCACGCTGAATGTTCTCGATCAACGCAAGCATCAGCAGGTCATCCTGATCAATATCTTTGATGACAACTGGCACCTTCGACAGGCCAGCCATCTCGCAAGCCCGCAGCCTGCGTTCACCGGCAATCAGCTGATATCTCTCCCCGACCTGTTTTACAATTAGAGGTTGTATTACTCCCTGCTGCTTTATGGATTGGGAAAGCTCAGAGAGAGCTTTTTTATCCATGACCGTTCTCGGTTGTTCCGGGTTCGGGTCGATGAGGATAATGGGTATCTCCTGCGCAACACTCTTCGGAAGATCAGACCTCTCTTCTGAAGAAATGGGAAGTATGGTATCGAGACCTCTACCTAGAGCCTTTCTTACCATCCAATATCTCCGAAGCTAGTTTAAGATAAGCATCCGCGCCCTTGGAGCGGATATCATATAAAATTACGGGCTTCCCAAAACTGGGAGCCTCACTCAATCGCACATTCCTGGGGACAATAGTATCGAATACCCTGTCCTTGAAAAATTCGCGTATTTCCGAAGTTACCTGTGAGGAGAGGTTAGTTCTCTCGTCATACATAGTGAGAAGTACACCTTCGATATCAAGCCTATCGTTGACTGATTTTCTAATCCGGTCCATAGTGCCAAGAAAATCACTAACGCCCTCAAGCGCAAAATATTCACACTGAATCGGGATAATAACTGAATCCGAAGCCGTTAATGCATTGACAGTCAACAAGCCTAGTGATGGTGGACAATCTATCAGAAGGTAATCAAATTCATTTTTAATTACAGATAATGCCTCTTTTAGTTTGTACTCTCTCCCTATTTCGCTGAAGAGTTCATACTCCGCGCCGATAAGCGAACGGTCAGACGGCATAATCCAGAGATGATCGAGCTCTGTTGGTACAATAACTTCTCTTGCCTGCTTTTCACCGAGAAGAACCTGATACACCGATTTCCCGGCATATATCTTTTGCTTCCCGAGTCCACTTGTACTGTTCGCCTGGGGATCAAAATCTATAAGTAAAACTTTCTGATCTGCTGCAGCAAGGCTGGCCGCAAGGTTGATGGTCGTCGTTGTCTTCCCTACTCCGCCCTTCTGATTCGCAATCGAAGTGACCTTTCCCATAGGTATTCCTTCTAATTAATATTTTGAGGATGAATGTTAACATACTGGCCTAAGTTATACAACATGAAAACATTTCTCCATTGGAGAGGCATTAAAAAGCCCTGTTGTGAAAGCAACAGGGCAATATAAAAAATGGCGGGGCCGACGAGGCTCGAACTCGCGACCTCCGGCGTGACAGGCCGGCGTTCTAACCAACTGAACTACGACCCCGCAAATCTAATGCATCATGGTGGGCGCAACAGGGATCGAACCTGTGACCCTCGGTTTGTAAGACCGATGCTCTCCCAGCTGAGCTATGCGCCCTCTCATATTATAAAAATAACAGAAATGGGAGTTTAGCATTTTAGGAAAACATGTCAATAGTCAAAATTTAATTTTTTGATTTTTTATCCGATCGTTCTTCCATCTCAGCCAGGACGGAGCGAAAAGCTGATAATTCCTCATCTCTTCTTTGATGTGGTATAACCAACCTCCCTGGTTCTCCCATTTCTTTCAGCTTTTTTAACTTCGCTTTAAATTCAAGACTCGATGAAAAGATAAAATCTTCTTTAAACTGATCTTTAACACCAGGATATGAATATACCAGCGGAACTATCCCCTTCGCTTCCGCTTCAAGGATTGAATACGGTAATCCTTCGGATGTCGAAACGGAAAGTATCGAAACAGGTTTTATATCATCGAACCAGCTGTTTATATCCACCTGCCAGCCGTGAAATATCACCCTGTTCTGCATCTTTAATGATTCAATCTGATTCAAGATAAAATCCTGGTATTCTTCGTCCTGAAAATCTCCTGCTATGTGTAATTTGAACCTTTTATCAGATGCATTGAGAAGATCTATTAAAAATCCAAGGTTTTTCCTTTTATGAATATACCCGACATAACAGAGATTCCATCGATTATAACTTTCAAGAGGTCTATATTGCTCTGGATCAATCTTGTTCTCGATTATTGCCGTTCGGCAGGGCAATTCACCAGCTTTTTCCCTGATATACTTCGATGTAAATACAGCAAGGTGAACATTTTTCCAGTTAATCTCCTTGAAGAGGTTCTGATATACCTCATATCTATGAATCCTTGTGATAAGGTGGCACCGGAATTTATGCAGCGCCGCCTCGAAAAGATTCCTGTCCGCCCATTCCACAAAAGCGACATCCGCCCAGGCCATATGAGCAAGATCAAGGCGTTCATGTACGATAACATTATGGGATTTCTTCCAATCCTCGACAAGCCTTGTAGTAAACTGGCCTGTTGCATCGACAACATAGAGATTTTTCTTTTTAGAATCCGGTACTTTGATCCTTAATGCCGCCGCGCTCAATGAAGCCCTCACTCCCTCCAGCAAATCTCCGTTCTCCGGTTTTTTCTGCAATCCGATCATCCCTGCCCTAAAAGCCTTTGCATAGTTCCCCTGCGAGTAATGAAGCTGCATCAGCCTTAGCCACGGGCCGTGGGTTATCGCCAAGCCGTATCTGAAAAGATGATCCTCTTCCGGCGCCGTGTTTCCAGCAGTCAGCAGGAATCGCTCTGCCTCCCTCGGCTTATCCATCAACAGGAAAACTTCTCCCAATCCCAGCCAAATCTCCGGGGAATCAGCACGGTACTCCAATCCCTTAAAGAAATTTTCCACAGCAAGATCAAATTTCTCTTTCGCTATGGAAATCATACCGAGTTTGTAATATGCCCAGCTCTGTTCGCTCTCAGAGGGAATCCCCTGATTTTCCGAAGCCTCGATATATTTCCGATAATATACCTCCGCCTGGTCATAAAGTTCGCTGTTAAGATAACTCTGCGCCAGGTAAAATAAAGACCGAAGGTCTCCTGGGTTTTTCTCGATCTCAGGCAGAAAAACCTTCTCAGCCATCTCGAGCCGCTGGATCTTCCTGATCTTCGCATTTTCTTTAGTGCGCTGATGAAAAATCACAATCTCCGGGGTTTTAATCCTGAATTCTGTCGGGCATGATTCAGTCGAGATATAGTTATGCATCGCTCCATCATAAATAACCTCAAAATCATTCCGCCAGAGGTGATCCTGGAAAAACCTGCTATTCGGTTGTCCATCCACCCATTCATCCCACATCTCTATTGCCACAAGCCGGATATCTTCAGGGATAACATTCAATAGTTCTTTGATCTTTTCCTCATCCCCGGGTCGCAGGAATTCATGCCCATCAAGCTGGAAAATCCAATCGCAATTACATCTGGCAATCGCATTGTTTCTCGCTTCTGCAAAGCTGTCATTCCACATGAACTCAAAAATCTCAACCTCACCATTGAAAGAAGGGAGAAATTCGCTGATCACATCTACCGTAGAGTCTGTTGTCGTATCATCAATACCGATGATAATTTCATCACTGAATCTTCCTGCGCTCTCAAGTGTCCGCATAAGTGTTGCCGCCTCATTCTTTACAATGATGAAGGTTGAGATACTCATCTTATAAACTCCTTTCGTAATTGACCTCCAATTCAACAGTAACAAGAAAATAGTTATCGTTATGGATATCGATAGATTTACTGAAATTATTGAACGAAAAATTATCGCTGACAGTATTTTTAATGAACTCGGTTTCTACTCGTGAACATTCTTCCAAGATTGACTTCCTTGCTGCAACTGGATCCTGGTTTTTTATCTGGTAGAGAACCTGAACATGTACATTGTCTCTGCAATCCGCAACATAACCTGAGTTATAATTTCGCGTTAATTGGGTTGTTCCCGATAGAAAAAATACCGGCTGATCGATATCAGGAAGATCATCTGTGGAGATCGCCCAGGGAATCTGCCTGTAACCTAAAACCGTTGAAAATCTTTCTATAATAAAATCCAATATCTCATCAAGCGAATCGCCTGTAATCTGGTTTTTATCAGTCATCCGCTCACCTACTCAACATAAAAAAAGATATCGTCTTCAATCAGGTTTTTCGAATCAGATACAAAGCTGACCGTTGCACGGTATTTACCAGCAACACCTGTCAAAGAAGTCTGAAAATTATATTCATACACTCCAACTGAAATCTGGGTCATTGTAGTGACAGTCTGCACCGTAGTATTGTGCGGATTAACAAGCTTGATCAAAGCTGATGTCGGATCGGTGGCAATGGCATCCTTGAAGAAATTAACTTTGATACGGATCGATGATCCAAGATCATTCACGTTATTGACAACTGCCCATGTCACTTGATCTATCATCGCCTAGCTCCTTTCTATTGAAACATTGGATAAATCTTTAGCCGGTTCATTGGCAAATCCATCCATAGTATCGTCATAATGGATAGTTTGAGTACTTATCATCTCTTCGAAATCCTCTATGTAACTCTCAGCTAGGGATGAATAGGAATCATCAGGATTAGTGGACATATTGCGGTAGATGATCGAAAGCGCGAGCTTCAACAATGGCATTTTTAATTCAGACCAGTTGAGAATCCTCCAGGGCTTGAGTCCCTTCTTGTTCAACAGAATATTGGATAGTTCCATATATGCCTGTTTGATCTCATTTTCCCAGCGGTAATTTTCATCAGGCGCCAGAGTTTTTAATTTGGAATCACGGCTGATCAGGTCATCATAGGTCAGTGGATTGAACGGCTCTGTATTCGAGATATGGAACCATAAATCCTTGTAATACGAACCCGAGTTATAAGTGAAAGCAAATGTAGCTTTGTAATAATCGCCTAGGTTTGCTGTATTCTCGGAGGTCATTGCACATCCAATCCAACCGTCACTTTCGGGAGTCACACTGACCTCGCTTACAGGATTTGGAAGATCGTAACCATATCTGTCGTTGATAGTGACCGTTGTGTTTGAAAACAATGCGCCATTCTCAACGATATATCCTGTATCGGGATCCCGGAAATAAAATCCGAGTTTCCTTTTTGTATAAGATCTACCCTTTCTTAAAACTATAGTTTCCTCATTCATTTTGATTTTCTCCTTGAGATTGTGAAAATATCTATTCGACTTTTTGTCGTATGTGACATTAAAATTCTATCAGTCACAAGCGACATTATGTCAAGCATGAGGAAAATATTTGAAGTTGAGGTAAATGGTAACTCTGATACTAGTCTTTGCGAAGAATAGTGTGGAAGGCCTCCTGGGGAATCTCAATCTTGCCCAGTTTTTTCATCCTCTTCTTGCCTTCTTTCTGTTTTTCCAGGAGTTTCCGCTTCCTTGTGATGTCACCGCCGTAGCACTTGGCAGTAACGTTTTTCCGCATCGGTTTGATCGTCTCACGTGCAATGACTTTATTTCCAATCGCACACTGAATTACGACTTCGTAAAGTTGCCTTGGAATTACTCTCTTCATCTTAAGAGCCAATTCCCTGCCCTTGCTTGGAGCATTGCTCCGGTGAGTAATTAACGACAACGCATCAACAACTTGCCCGTTCACCAGGACATCCAGTTTGACCAGCGGTGATGTTTCAAATTTTTTGAAGTTATAATCGAAAGAGGCATATCCCCTGCTGACGCTTTTTAGTTTATCGTAAAAATCTATGACAACCTCGTTCAGCGGAAGATCATAGCGGAAAAGGACCTTACCGACTGAAAGGTATTTCATTTCCTGCTGTACACCACGGCGGTCTTCGAGCAGCTTCAGTATTGGACCAATGAATTCACTCTCGGAAAGAATCATCGCTTCGATAATCGGCTCAGCAACATCCAAAATCTCATTAGCTTCGGGCCATTTTGCAGGATTATCAACGATTTTTTCGGTTCCGTCTTTATACTTAATCTGGTAACCGACTTCAGGGGCAGTCGTAATTAATTCCAGGTTAAATTCTCTCTCCAGCCTCTGTTGGATTATCTCCATATGCAGTAAACCAAGGTAACCACATCTGAAACCAAAACCAAGAGCCATACTTGTTTCCGGTTCGTACTGAAATGAAGAATCGTTGAGCTGGAGTTTTTCCATTGCGCTCCGCAGGTCTTCATAATCTGCGGGGTCTATTGGGTAAAGGCCGCTGAAAACCATCGGCTTAACCTGTTTAAAACCCGGAAATGGTTTCACATTAGGGTGTTTGGCATTAACAATGGTATCGCCGATTTTTGTATCCTGGATATTTTTAATTCCCGCGATGAGGTAGCCGACCTCTCCTGCGGATAAGGTTTTAGTTCTCGTCATCTTTGGAGTGAAAATACCCAGTTCCGTTAATTCATACTCACTGCGCGATGACAGCATCTTGATAATATTCCCACTTGTAATTGTACCATCAAGAATACGAACTAACATCACTACACCACGGTAAGAGTCATACCAAGAGTCAAAAAGCATTGCTTTAAATGGAGCATGCGGATCACCTCCCGGCGCAGGAATCCTGTCAACAATTCTCTGAAGAACCTCGCGCACCCCGTCTCCCCGTTTTGCGCTGATTGACAAAGCATCCTCTGCCGATACTCCCACAATCTCTTCGATCTGTTGTTTGACGTAATCTGGCCGGGCTGATGCTAGATCGATTTTGTTTATTACAGGTACGATCTCCAGGTCGTTATCGATTGCCTGGTAGGCATTAGCAACAGTTTGGGCTTCGACACCCTGTGAAGCGTCAACAACCAGTAATGCGCCCTCACAGGCTGCAAGGCTCCTGGACACCTCATAAGAAAAATCGACATGCCCTGGTGTATCTATGAAATTGAAAAGATATTTCTCTTTATCGTCAGCAGTGAACTGGATTGTCACCGCCCTTGCTTTTATGGTGATCCCTCTCTCACGCTCGAGTTCCATATCATCAAGCACCTGCTCCCGCATCTCTCTAGTGCTAACTGCCTGTGTAAGTTCAAGAATCCTGTCTGCAAGCGTAGATTTACCATGATCTATATGCGCTATAATACTGAAGTTTCGTATATGTTTCATCTGAAGTTCTGTTCCGAATCAACTTATCCAAGTTTCTTATTATCCCGGGCCAGCATTGCAGCCCCGAAGGCGCCTGTATCGCTTCCCGCAATCGATTTCAATATACTGACCGAATCAAAAGAAGGCCTGATGGATTTCCTTCTTGTTTCTTCAATCATGCTTTCAAAAAAATAATCGGCTGCTTTAACAATACCGCCGCCAATCGCGATTATCTGCGGATTGAATATATTAATCAATATGGAAATTAACTGTCCAAGATATTTTCCTGTTTTTTTAAAATTAGCTATTGCCATAAAATCACCGGATACAGCAAGGTTTGCAAGGTCTTCTGTAGTCATTCCATCTAATGACAGTGAATCAGTGGATTCTACATCCTCAGATAGATATAACTCCCGGTAGCCTTTAACTATCCCTTTGTTCCCCAGGTATGCTTCAGCACAACCAGTGGAACCGCATCCGCATTGTTCACCTTCGGATTTAATTTTAATATGTCCGATTTCTCCGCCAAATCCTCTGGACCCTATAAGGAGATTCCCGTCAACTATTATCCCCCCACCGACACCAGAACCCAGTGTGACCAAAATAAGGTCTTTAATAGTCTGGTTTTCCTTCTTTCTTAAAATATATTCACCATAAGCAGCAGCATTTGCATCATTATTGATAACAAATTGAAGTCCATCCACTACTTCAGTCAGATCATCCCAGATATTCCGTTCTGAGAGTATCGCAACATTCGGAGATTGAATAATCTTTCTCTGGACAAAATCAATAAAACCAGGCAGACATATTCCTATACCAGACAGGTTAATGGTAGTTTTATTTTTAAGCTCGGATAAGATCTGAGATATCTGGTATAGTAAAAGTCGATATTCTGTCAGCACTGTCTTCGCTGAACCTTGGTATATAATCTCTCCTTCTATATTAGAGAGAACGTATTTTGTATTCGTTGCCCCGATATCTATAC
>JAFGBY010000123.1 GCA_016932915.1 Acidobacteriota bacterium
GGGTTTTTAACTTCATAACGAAGAAGATTCAGACGTTGGGATTTTTATTCTAGGTACTATTATGATAAAAACATTTAAAGAAGGTTTTTTTATATCAGCTAAGAGTTGGTTTTCCATTCTCTCATATTGGATTTTTATTACTCTCTTTATATTTATAATCTTTCTGCCACTTGCTGCAAGTATTGAAAGCTATCTTTCAAATTCAAGTATTGGAGAGGATTCTGAAGCAAACCCCGCTATATATACCTATGTCATACTTGATTTATACACTATCCTTAAACAGGAAAGTATTCAAAATACAGCTATTAATTATCTTGCACTCGGTTTGATCTTTCTCACGACAGTTCTTTTTACTGGCGGAATAATCTCAGGATATTACAGAAATTTTAATAATGATTCATGCAAAGCTCCATTCCTGATGAGTGATTCACTCCGCTATTTTCCTGTTATACTTGCAATAGCTCTTGTCGGATCACTCTTGCTTATATGTCTTGGTTTTATTGTGGAACAGATTAGGATTTTTATTGGAGCAATGGTCTGGTATGGAACAGGAAGTGAAGCCGGTATTTATTGGGGTTCTCATGTTCTTATTCACATTCTGTACTATTTCTGTTATTTCCTGCTTATCGTCTATCTGCAGACGGCTCGGATTGTAGCGATTCATTCCTACAGGAATGATACCCGAATCCCTTTTACTGTCCGTGTGTTATCGGTTTCTAAAGAGGCTTATTATTTTATGTCGGATAATTCAAGAAGGCTTTTCTCCTTATATTTTCTTTTTTCAGTGCTTGGTGTCATCCTGTACATAATTGATAATGTTGTACTTATGGGTTATTTGCCATTTTTAAAAAGCTGGTCTTTGTTTTTATGGACACTGTTATTTTCATTCATATACATCTTTTTTAAATACTGGACATATGCATCGTTGACCAGGTTGTACCTGGATAATAAAAAATAGGGCAAGATTTAAGGTTTAATTAATAAAAAAAGGGCGCGGTTTATAACCGCGCCTTATAACTTACAGGTTGCTTTTAAAACCGTTATATCTTCAATTTAAATCATAATCCAGGCACCAGTTGATGAAGTAGAGAAGTCCCGGTACGTTTTCTGTAAATGCTGATTGTATAGCAGCTTCATCAGTCACAAAACCGCCAAGAAGGTAATTGTCCGGAGGCAGTTCAATTGTAAATGCTGGAATTTTAAATACGCCGTACACCCAGTCTTCCATTGATCCGTTGACAGTATAACCCAATTCTTCACTTCCATTACCAAATGAATACTGAGTTCCATTTACCATTTCCATTTTGGTGGCCATTTCTCTAGCGATAGATTTTAAAGTTGAATAATGAGGTGGTGTTGATTCATATGTATAACCCCACGGAATAAGAATAACCTGAGAATAATTGTGATATGATATTGAGCCTTCCGGCGGATTATTAGTTATAAAATTAATAATCGCCGTTGTCTCCGGTTCCGATGATCCACTGATTCCCCTATAAACTGAGCTGTAAGGATTGGGACTGGAACCTACATCATCATATCCCCATTGATAAGTATAATTCCTGTTGATATCTACTCCCCAGGAATAATATTCGGTGAAACGGCGATTTTTCCTCCAGAAGCGATAAGTCCTGATACTGTACTCCAATCCATCAGGATTAACTATCGGGACAATATTAATTTCAGCGTTCTGAAGAATATGTTGAATTTCAGCATTCGTGCTGTAGTTCTGGACAAGGTATTGTGCGAACAGAAGCGGTACTTCAACCGATATCCACTCCCTCGCGTGATGGCATCCGCAGATAAAAACTGAAGGTTTAGTTTCTGTGGTATTATCCTGCAGGCTGATTCTTATCACATAAATTTCTCTTCCTTCTATTGTCTGCCCTATTGACTCTACCCGGCATAAATTAGGATATTGAGTCTCGAGCTCTTCAAGCAAATCAACAGTTTCCCGGTAGGTATGGTAATCTCCATTAATCCCGCTTTTTGGAGCAAAGGTTCTGTCGGGAGGCAGAGCATTGAATTCATAGGTAATAGCTGCTTCATTTACTTTTTGTATCTCCAGAGGATTTACTAATAGAAAAATCCTTCCATCCTTGACATAAAGCCTGTCAAGCGGAGGATTATCTTGAAGATAAATACCATAATCCTCTACCGTCATTGAGATAATCGAATTACCTTTTATATCGTATCTCACCTCAGCAATCAAAATCGATGAGACTGCCAGGGAGATGATAATAATCAAAAATAATTTTCTCGTTTTCATTTCATTTCCCCTTATTTTCTATAGTTGAGCGAGAGCATAATTACAGAGTCACCACCATCCGCAAAATCCATATCGGCAGATGTAATCAGGAATGCCAGGTTGACATCCAAATTACTTCCAACTATCCCAAATCCAAATGTATACCAGTTTATTGTCGCTTCCGGATTGACCAGAGGTTGTGGGTCGATTCTTAGACCTGTCCTGAATGCCCAGTTGAATCCACCCATATCGAGGAGTGCTTCCGCACCAACAGCGAGTTCCAGTGTGTTCTGATATTCCTCGCTTATATCTTCTCCAAAGGAAATATGCTGATAAGATTCCCAATCTGTATATGCTGCTTCCACTCCAATATTTAATATAGGTTTCCGAATACCTTCTTTATTGGTAGTCACAAATGTATATTTGGCTCCAGCACTGAATTTATTCGGCGGTTGATAAGGATCTTCCATCGAATAGCTGGTGTTTATCGTACTACCACCGGAACGAGATGCATCAAAGGTGACATCGATTTGTTGGTCTATTGTTCCTTCCAGGTTAATATCAAATGTCCCAGATATAATAAGGTATGGGATAGGTTTAAAGGCAATACCTCCAGAGATGATCATATAATTCCAGGAATAGTCTTCATACTGAGAAATGTCAGAATCAGAATATCTCTCCAGCAGGTCTACAGTGCGAAAGCCATCTAGATAAGTTATTTTAATACCTATATCGAGATTTTTGATAGGTTCGACTGATAATGCCAGAAAGAATGCATCTTCATTTCCATCAAATTCCCCAAATATATTATACTCGGATGAGGAATCAAAGAGCTGAAAATATGGAAGATAATAAAGCTTGTTTTTATACCAACCGGCAGCCACACTGATATTACCCAATGAATAGGATCCGGATATAGATGAAAAATGGTCAAAGTTATCCCATTTGTAATCATCTGTAAAATACAAGCTTGCATTCCAAATGCTATATTGGAATGCTTGACTCTTGATGAAATCGTACGAGATACCGAATGAATATTGAATATCATTGTTAATTAATGCCGGGTTGGCAATCGCAAGGGCCCTGTCGCTTGCAAAAAGTGAGACTCCTCCACATGCAGCCATGCTTGCGTCGAACAATGGGAAATTGTTCCAGCTGGGCACAGGTGCATATTCACGGTGATAATCAAAATCCTGGGTGAACAGATATGAATTAATCGTGAACAGGAAGGCTGTCAGTAGAAGCAGGGCGAGAAGCTTTTTTTGTGTCATCTTTAGAACTCCTCTTTTTATTCTCTAGTGTCCTCAGGAGAGTACTAATTTCCTTATTTAGTTGCTTGTCGCTCCTTATGGACTTATTTGACTTTATTAAAGTTTGCAAATCCTTTGCCAAATCTATATACGAATGAGATTCTATTATTTGTAGCATTTCCAGGACATTATCCGGATTTCTTTTTTTGAACTCGGTTTTTATAAATTTTTGTATATCTGTGTTAGGTAAGATTGACAGGAGTTTTTTAAGAATATAAGTACGTAAAGTTTTATCTTCTTCATTTCTATATAGTTTAATTAGCAGTCTTGACGCTTTTCTCGGTTCAAGAAAGACAACTGCGTTTATCGCTCCAATTTTTATATCAAGGTCTTCATAATACAGGTAAGATTGAATTGTTTTTTGGGCAGCATATCCGCCTATTTTACCAATGGCTTCTAATGTTTCAGGCCAGATTGTTCTCTCTTTTGGTTGTTTTAGGATAGCATGTAGATAATCAAGTGAGGCTTCAATCTTCGCATCACCAATCATTTTTATGCCATCCTCTGGTTTAAAGACTCTCAGATCTTTATATTTATCCGGAACCTGGTTCATGATGATACGATGAAGATTATCAACAGATAATTTACTTATCCATTTATCGGGTTCTTTTTCAGTAATGCGAATAATCTTAGTTGAATTCACCTTAGTGCCTTTGTCAATAGGGATTCCATAGATGGTGTAAACCGCATATTTACCGCCAAGATTTATGGTAAACTCCTCTGATTTGATTCCCTTCATTGTTTCTGATGCAGCAATTTTTGTATTACTTTTGCTTTTTAACCGGAGCCGAACCCTATAACCGGCTGGGGCAATCGTTTTGAATTCATTGTCTACATAAACACAAAAAGTTTTGTCTGTCCCGTTCTCGATGAATAACTCTATGAGTGACTGTTGGTACCAGAGATAGATAATGAAACCAAGAAATATAAAAAACATTACTAACAGGGTTTTTTTTACCTTAGTTCTCATAGCGGTAAAATTATACCCTGAATTATTATTGGGTAAAACAGAAAAAATTTGTAATCATTATCAAAAAGATAATGTTTTTCTTTTAGCTTGCGGAGAATGGCATGAGATATTAGAATAATTTTATTAAGTAGGAAAAAACCGTCCATGAATACTGTGAGAAAAAAATTATTTTACATACTTTTAATTGTTTTCCTGATAGTACCTATTGCTTGTGTCGACGATGATAGTAAACCGTCAAAAGAAAAAATGTTTGAAAATGCCAGACTTAAAATGGTACAGGAACAGATTGTAGCTCGTGGGATAACAAACGAAAATTTAGTGAACGCTATGAAAACTGTTAAACGGCATTTATTTGTTCTGAATGAAGACGAACCATATGCTTATAGCGACCGCCCTTTACCGATTGGTTACAACCAGGATACTACCAGGCCATACCTTGCAGCATTGATGATCGATCTGGCTGGAATTAATAAGGACTCAAAAGTTCTTGAAATAGGTACTGGTTCCGGCTATCCCACTGCTGTAATGGCAAAAATAGCCAGGGAAGTATACACGGTTGAAATTCTCGAGCCGCTGTACACCAGGGCGAAAAAAATACTTAAAGAACAGGGTTATGACAACATCAAGATGAAGTTAGGCGATGGTTATCACGGATGGCGTGAGTACGGGCCTTATGATGCAATTGTTGTAACTGCCGCTCCACAGCAGGAGCCCCAACCGTTGATAGAGCAGTTGAAGCTTGGCGGGAAGATGATTATCCCTGTTGGAGATTATGTTCAGGAACTGGTCGTCATTACCAAGGAAAAGGACGGGATCAAGCGGGAAAAAATCCTTCCTGTAAGGTTTACTCCTCTTGAGAGGAGGGAGGATGAATCCTCTCAGTAAAGATAATTCAACAATGAGAATATGGCTGTGTTTCTTACTTGTGATTACATTCGGATGTTCATCCGGAGAAATAACCTCAACCGCCAGGGAAGATTACAAAATGCTTCGTGAAAAAATGGTAGAAAGCCAGATCAGAGCACGCGGAGTAGAGAATGAATCAGTTCTGAAGGCGATGCTCACCGTGCCCAGGCATCTTTTTGTTCCATCGGGGCAGGAGGACTATGCATATAATGACCATCCGTTGTCAATTGGTTACAGTCAGACTATTTCACAACCTTATATTGTAGCTCTTATGACGGAGCTCGCAGAGATAAATTCTGATTCAAAAGTGCTGGAAATCGGAACCGGCTCTGGCTATCAGGCGGCTATACTTGGGGAAATTGCGAAAGAGGTATACAGCATAGAGATAGTAAAACCCCTTTATGAGAGCGCCGGTAATGTATTGAAAAAACTTGAATACAAGAATATTACTCTCAGATGCGGAGACGGTTATTTCGGTTGGGAGGAGCATGCGCCATTCGACGCTATTATAGTAACTGCCGCGCCGCCGGAAACTCCCGAGCCTTTAATAAAACAACTGAAAATTGGCGGCAAACTTGTTGTCCCGGTTGGCAGGCAATGGCAGGAACTGATAGTCATTACTCGTGAGAAAAAAGGGTACAAGAAAACGAACGCGATACCAGTTCGCTTTGTCCCCATGACAGGCGAAGCACAGAATAAATAATTGCTCAAATAATCTTATCCGTTTTGCATTTCCTAATTATCATGGATATAATTTCGGCTTGAATTATTTTATAAGGACATAAAATATGAGTACACTTGCGATAAATGGTGGACAAAAAACACGGGAAAAATCTTTTACCGGATGGCCTTTGTGGGATGATGGTGAAAAGAATAGTCTTATAAATGTGCTGGAAAGCGGTAAATGGGGCTGCCTTCATGGAGACCAGGTTACCAACTTCGAAAAAGAATTTGCTTCAATGCATGATTTATCAGTTGGTGTAGCTGTTGCAAGCTGTGATGCAGGATTACGTATCGCTTACAAAGCTATAGGTATCAAACCTGGAGATGAAGCGATAGTACCTGCATATACATTCATTGCTTCAGCAGTACCGGCAATCGATTGTGGAGCTAAAATCAAATTTGCGGATGTCCTTCCCGGGACTTACAATATCGATCCGGCATCTCTCGAGGAACAGATAACTGAAAAGACTAAATTGATAATCGCTGTTCATTTTGCGGGCCTTCCTGCAAGAATGGAGGAGATTAACCGGATTGCCGAGAAACACGGCATAGCAGTAATTGAAGATGCAGCGCAGGCATGGGGTTCGAAAAGATATGGTAAATATGTCGGTAATTTTTCACCCTTCGCACCATTCAGCTTTCAGTCTTCAAAGAATATTACATCCGGAGAGGGCGGTATTATTTTAGTTCGCAACCCGGAAGATGAGGACAAAATCCGCTCGATGGCGAATAACGGCAGACGCAAAGAGGCCCAGTGGTACGAGCATTTCGGCCAGGCCGGCAATTACCGCCTGACTGAGTTCCAAGGAGCTATACTTCGTAACCAGTTGAAACGTTACCCGCAACAGTTGGATACACGCGAAAAAGGAGCTGCTTTCCTGAGAGAGAACCTCTCTTTAATAGAAGGAATTACTCCACTTGAGAGGCCTGGTGATGTACAGGCTTCCTCAAACCATATTTTCATTTTCAAGTACGATAAATCTCATTTCGGTGGGATCAGCAAGGATAAATTCCTCTCAGCTCTCCAAGCAGAAGGAATCCCTGCACTGACAGGTTATGTACTACCGCTTTATAAACAACCCGCAATGGCTGACCAGGTTACAGGTGGAATGCCTGATATGCCTGTGAGCGAAAAGGCGTGTAAAGAAGAGGCGGTATGGCTGAGGCATTCTCTACTGCTTGACAGCGAAGAAGATCTTGCGGATATTGGAATCGCAATTAAAAAAATCCAGGATAATATTAAAGAATTGAACTAAGAAAAGGGAATCATGAAGGAATTCGACTTAAACCAGCTTATATCATTATGTAAAAGAAGGGGCTTTATTTTCCAGGACAGCGAAATCTACGGAGGCATCAACGGCTTCTGGGATTACGGTCCGCTTGGAGTAGAGTTGAAGAGAAATATCCGCTCGATGTGGTGGAAAGAGATGGTGGAGAAACGGGGAAATGTCGTCGGAATGGACAGCTCCATTATCAACCACCCGAGAGCATGGGAGGCTTCCGGACATGTCGAGAGCTTTACCGACCCCATGGTAGATTGTAAGGTCTGTAAGAAGAGATATAGAGGTGATGAAGTCGAATCCGATAAATGCCCGGCTTGTGGTGGCGAACTGACTGAGGCAAGGCAGTTTAACCTTATGTTCAGGACGTTTGTAGGCGCCAATGTAGATTCTTCCTCGGAAGCTTTCCTGAGGCCGGAAACAGCGCAGGCTATTTTTGTAAATTTTAAAAACGTCCAGGAGACATCCAGGCAGAAGATTCCTTTCGGTATTGCCCAGACAGGGAAGAGCTTCCGCAACGAGATCAATCCCAGAAACTTTATCTTCCGTTCCCGCGAATTTGAGCAGATGGAGATGGAGTTCTTCGTTCATCCGGATGAGAGAAAAAAGTGGTTTGAGTACTGGGTGGAGCAGAGAGTGGAATGGTATACAAAAATCGGTATCAAACGCGAAAACCTTAAACTACGTGAGCATGAAAAAGAAGAACTGGCTCATTATTCGGACGGTACTGTTGATATTGAATATTATTTCCCATTTGGCTGGCAGGAACTCGAAGGAATCGCCGACAGAGGGGATTTTGACCTATCACGTCATATAGAATTCTCAGGAAAAGACCTCAGCTATTTCGATCCGTTCACCCAGGAAAAATTTACACCGAATGTTATCGAGACATCAGCAGGATTGGACAGGACTTTACTTACTGTTCTTGCTGATGCTTATGAAGAGGAACAGCTCGAAAACGATTCACGTACAGTGCTGCGTTTATCACCGGCAGTAGCTCCTATCCAGGTTGCTGTTTTCCCACTGCATAAAAAACTTAAAGAGAATGCCGAGAAGCTGGAAGAAGACCTTCGTTTATCAGGATTTAAAACATTCTATGATGATAAGGGCGCAATCGGCAGGCTCTACCGCAGACAGGATGAAGCAGGGACTCCTTACTGTCTGACTTTTGATTTTGATTCGCTTGAAGATAATGCGGTCACAGTAAGGGATAGGGATTCCATGGAGCAGGAGAGAATTAATATTTCGCAGATTAAAGAATTCCTTTCTAAAAAATTCGGAGCTTAAAGGGGCATATCGGATTTCTTTAATATAAAGTCAAATATCACGCCGAAAAATCAGATTTTCCGGCGTGTTTTTTTTGTCTTAATGTAAAACAAATAGGGTCATATAGAATAATATACGTAATATGTTAGGTAAATGTGAATAATAGTTAAATTAATCAAAAATAATTCAAAAATATTGAACCTTTTTGATTTTTCTACGTCTATAATAGTGAAGTTAATCCTTCAAAATTGTCCTTTACTAGCAGCCGTCGAAAGGCGGCTGTAACCTATTATAGGCTTATTCAAGTCGTCAGGATATTTTGGCGCCACCATTTTCTGAGATATTCAGTAAAGTCATTATAATCTGGGCTTTTTTCGATATCGGGTAAAGCGAAAAACCAGTGGCAGTCTTTATAGGCCTTCAGCAAGATATCATAATCCCTGATGATGTTCGCCGCTCTGAATTTTGGCAAACCCGATTGGCGTGTTCCCAGGAATTCTCCGGGTCCCCTTATTTCAAGGTCTTTGCCAGCTATAACGAAACCGTCGTTGCTTTCCCGCATAATTTTTAATCTTTCACGCGCTTCATCGGTCAGTGTAATCTCTTTTGGATCCTCAGCGCCTGGCGGATTAATCATGAGGATACAATAGCTCTTATGTTGTCCTCTGCCTATCCTGCCTCGAAGCTGGTGAAGTTGCGAAAGCCCGAATCGCTCGGCATGTTCTATCAACATTACAGTAGCATTTGGAACATCGATCCCGACCTCAACGACCGTAGTCGAGACAAGGATATTGATTTTGCCCTCCTTAAAACGACGCATAATTTCTTCTTTTTCTTCGGATGAGAGTTTTCCGTGTAAAAGCCCGACCTTATAATCAATGAATTCTTCCTGGAGTTTCTCTGACATCTCCGTTGCTGCTTTGAGGTCACTTTTCTCTGTTTGAGTTATTAATGGATAAATAACGTAAACCTGTCTTCCTGCATCTATATTTTTCAGCAGGAATTTATATATATCGTCTCTTTTTCTCTCTGTTGAGAGGATGGTCTCTACAGGTTTTCTTCCCTTTGGCATCTGGTCTATGATTGAGAGGTCGAGATTTCCGAAGGCGGTCAGCGCAAGTGAACGGGGAATCGGAGTAGCTGTCATTACAAGGATATTGGGAGCAAGGCTTTTTTCCGCCAGTACCTCCCTTTGCTCCACGCCGAAGCGGTGCTGCTCATCGATTATCACCAGCCCCAGGTTTGGTATTTTCACCTTTTTCTGGATGAGGGCATGGGTGCCGATGATGATGTTATACTTTCCTGCCTTTATTTCATCATGAATCTCAGGATTTTGTTTTACTGTGGATGAAGTCAGAAGAACTATCTTATAATTGTCTTCCTGGAGTAATTCGGAGGTTGTCCTGAAATGTTGCTCAGCAAGTATTTCGGTCGGTGCCATCAATGCAGCGCTGTACCCGCTCTGTACTGTAACTGCAGCTGAAAGAAGGGCGACTACAGTTTTACCTGAACCGACATCTCCCTGGATCAGCCTGTTCATCGGGTAGTCAGCTTCAAGATCACTGTAAATTTCCTCAAGGGATTTTTTTTGGGCAGTAGTAAGTTTAAACGGAATTTTACTCGACAATTTATCTTTTAAATCTGGATCGATCTTTATTCGTATCCCCTGTTCAGTTCTTTTCTTTTTTCGGCTGAGATACAGTGCTGACTGCAGAAGGGCGAACTCTTCATAAATCAACCTTGCATGAGCTGGAGAGCGTGCTTCCTCAAGTTTCTCCATCGAGTCGGGGAAATGAACTTTTTTAAATGCCTCGATCCTCGTGATCAGTTCTCCCTTTCGTACAAGCGAGGGTGGAAGTACTTCTTCAATGCCGATTTCAGTTTCGAATAATGTATTATAGATAATTCTTCTGAGCATCTTCGAGGAAGTTTTATTTATCCTCCGGTAAACCGGAATTATCTTGTTTGAATGAACAGCCGGGAGGTCGCCCTTACTGATTATTTCGAATTCCGGTGATTTAAACTGGAAATTAATCCCATGTTTATCAAACTCAGCTTTACCATAAAGCCATATTAAATCATCAGGTTTGAAGACTTGTTTGAGGAATGGCTGGTTAAACCATACCGCTTTAATATATTGTTTGTTATTTTCAATTATCGCTTCCAGTATGGACATCCTTGAACGTGCCCACCTCAAGTTGACATTAATGATTTTCCCACTGATTAGTTGAGTCTGTTCTGGTTTTATTTCAGAAAATGGAATTGGATTACGCCGGTCCTCGTATCTAATTGGCAGGTAGAGAAGGAGGTCTTCAATAGTTTGGATATTTTTACTTTTAAGGTCAGAGATTCTCGCTGAACCAATGTATTTTAAAAATTTTACTGGAGTCTCTAAAAAAAGCATATTTTTTTCTTGAAATGTGATGTAGATTACAGTATATTTACTCTTAAGTACCTAACTTATGGGTAATGGAAGCGGAAGGGTGGTTAATCAAGAAAGCCTCCTTTCTTATTTACAGCTACAAAAAGCCCCCTCTTTATAAGCTGCCACCCCAAGCTTCCTATTTCTTTTTTTTCTTTTTTCATGGCAACTTACCTATATGGTATGGGGTCTTTATATCCTGCCTGTTCAAAACCGCGTAAGCGGATCATGCAGGATTCACATTCACCGCATGCTTTGGAAGTATCCTTATAACAGGACCAGGTGTGATGCAACGGGGCTTTCAGGCGAATACCTTCTTTTATTATTTCTGCTTTACTGAGATGAATAATCGGAGTGTGGATTATGTACCTGTTATCGTCATGCGTCCCGAGGTTTGCGGTTTTTTCAAAGGATTCGAAAAACGACTCCCGGCAATCCGGGTATCCGGAGCTGTCTTCCTGAACAGCTCCAATAAAGATATTTTCAGCGCCTATTACCTCACCCCAGGCTACAGCAATGCTCAGTATGGTTGCATTCCTGAATGGAACGTACGTGGATGGTATTCCACTGCCGTTCGGGATTCCTTTTTCGATTTCCATGTTATTATCGATTAGGCTTGAACCTTTTATAGATTCGAGGTGAGGAAGGGGGGCGACGAGCCTGTCTTTAATTCCATAGTGATCACCGATTTTATGAAAGCATTCGAGTTCTTTCTCGGCGGTTCTCTGTCCGTACTGCACATGAAGTATTGCAACATCGTATTTTTCCCTGGCTATAGAAAGAGTAACGCAGCTGTCTATTCCGCCACTTAGTGCCACTATTGCTTTACAATTTCTGTTGCTCATACGCCTCTTCTATCTCCCCAGATGATCTTGTGAAGCTGCAATGAAAGCCGGATTTCCGATAAACCGTCCTCTATCAGCCACTCTGCTAATTGTTTTGGTTTTAATATATTATAAGCCGGTGTGAAGCTGATATTTACATTTTTTTTAATATTATTGTTTTTTATAAAGGAGCACGCCCAATCATAGTCCTGTCTGTTTAATAATACGAAATTTAACTCATCATTTTCGCTGATGCGTTCCAGGTTTTTTTTCAGGAAGGATTCCTCTTCTCCACTGCCGGGGCATTTCACATCCACTGCTTTATATACTTCGTTCGGGATCTCAACAAGAGGGAAAGAACCGTTGGTTTCGAGAATAATCTTGTAGCTTTTTTCAAGCAGCTCATTTATTAGGTAGGGAGTCTGTTTTTGACACAAAGGTTCCCCTCCTGTGATCATTACTAGGTCAGCTGGAAAGTTAGAAACTGTCTTGATTATATCTTCAATTTCCATCTGTTTGCCTGGTTCCTTCGCATATTCGGTATCGCACCAGTTGCATTCCAGATTACATCCGGCTGTCCGTATAAAAATACACGGGTACCCTATGAATCTAGTTTCACCCTGGATGCTGAAAAAAATCTCGGTGATTTTCAGGTTTTTATCATCATATGTCATTAATTTTTTCCTGCTAAGAGATATTATATTTAAAAAGAAGTCAGTTTGAAGTGAATTTAGATAAACAAAATCACATATTGAACATAATAATTTCTGAGTTGTTTCTTTGAATAAATTTTATCTAAACGGCTTGACAAGATTTTTATTAGGTAATATATTACATAATAATGTAATATATTACATTAATGGAGGTGCTATTTGAAGAGATCTGAAATAGTTGATTTGAAAAAGAGGTTATTCGCAAGTTTCTTTGTAATATCTAATAACCTTCAAGTTATAGCTGATAGGGAGCTTGTGAATGATGACCTTACAACGAAACAATGGTACCTGTTGATTATGATGAGTAAAACAGGTGAACAGGAGCCGATGCTTACAAGGGTCGCAGAGGAAATGAATACGACCCATCAGAACGCAAAACAGTTAGCGATAAAGCTTCAAAAGAGAGGTTTTTTGGAATTCGTTAAAGATACCGCTGATCAACGGAAGTTAAGATTACGCCAAACTGATAAATGCAAACAGTATTGGGATGAGAGAGCCTCTGATGATGAAGTTTTCTTTGATTCTCTTTTCAAAGGATTCAGCGATGAAGAAATAAAACAATATCTGGAATACCAGGTGCAATTTTATTTTAAGGTTATGAAAATGAAGAGTGAGAC
>JAFGBY010000124.1 GCA_016932915.1 Acidobacteriota bacterium
AGTAATCGGTAGATTATCTGCCGATGTAATTGGAGACCTGTTAATTGCCCCTGACTGGGTCAAAAATAAAAGCAGCTACCTGAACAGGATAGAATCTGAAATGGTCAAGAGAAATTCGATTCAGGGTTTAAAATATAGTCAAAATCGGTGATTTTTCTGGGCATTAAAGATAAAAAGCTGAAAGCTAATTAATTATTGATTCTATTCACAAGCTTCCTATATTGTTATAAGATACCAGACTAATTTTTGAGCAAGACTGATTAGGAGTATAAAATGAGCGATAAAAACGAACCTGTCGAGAACGAACAGATAACTGAAAATGAGAATGATTTAATAAAAATAAGAAAAGAAAAACTTCAGAAGATAGCTGATCTTGGTTTTGAAATATATCCATCCTCTTATGAACAGAAAGAAGCAATAAGCGAAATAGCTGAATTGTACTCCGGGTATTCCGAGGAAAAGCTAAAAGAAGAAAATATAAAAATTAAAACCGCCGGCAGGATTATCGGCCGAAGAATAATGGGGAAAACGACCTTTATCGATATTATTGATGGTCTTGCAAAGATACAGATTTATTTCCAGAAGAATAAACTGGATGAAAAACACACCGAACTACTGGGGCTTCTCGATATCGGCGATTTTATCGGTGTGTCGGGAGAACTTTTTAAAACCCGTACAGGCGAACTTACAATCGTTGTAGATTCATTCAAGTTTTTATCGAAAGCGCTGAGGCCCTTGCCGGAGAAGTTCCATGGCTTACAGGATGTGGAAGCCAGGTACCGTCAGAGATACCTTGATTTGATAATGAACCAGAAAAGCAGGGAAGTATTTGAAATTAGAAGTAAAACCATTGAGTGGCTTCGAAGACTACTGAACGCAAGGAAGTTCCTTGAGGTAGAGACACCCATGATGCAACCAATCGCAGGCGGAGCAGCTGCCAGGCCATTCATCACACATCATAATACACTTGATATGGATTTGTACCTCAGGATAGCCCCAGAGCTTTATCTTAAAAGGCTGGAAGTCGGCTGCATGGAGCGTGTTTATGAAATCAACCGTAACTTCAGGAATGAAGGGATATCGACTAAACATAATCCCGAATTCACAATGCTGGAATTTTACCAGGCATACATTGACTATAAAGAGATGATGCGCCAGACAGAAGCGATGCTTGTTGAGGTAGTAGAAAAAGTCCACGGGACAACCGAAATTTCGTACCAGGGTAAACAGGTCAATTTTAAGGCACCATGGCCGAGGATTACTTTTTATGATTCAATTATGCAATACACAGGGGCTAAAAAGGAAGAATTACAGTCTAGAGAGAGTATTATCGCTATCGCAAAGAAAAATGAGGTTGAATTCGATCCTAAATGGAGCGATATTAAAATATTGAACGAGCTTTTTGAGAAGAAGGTTGAACCTAACCTCTTCAATCCTACTTTCATCATAGATTATCCCCTTGAAATTTCTCCATTGAGTAAGAAAAAACCTGAAGATCCGAATCTTGTAGAACGGTTTGAACTTTTTATTGCGGGTATGGAAATAGCCAATGGCTTCAGCGAACTCAACGATCCAGTCGATCAGCGGCATCGTTTCGAAATGCAGATCAAGGAACGTGAGATGGGGGATGATGAAGCACACCAGATGGATGAGGATTATGTCACTGCAATGGAATATGGTATGCCGCCAATAGCAGGCGAAGGCATTGGAATTGACAGGCTTGTGATGCTCTTTACTGACAGGGATTCGATAAGGGAGGTTATCCTGTTCCCCCAACTAAGAAAAAACTGAACAAAATATGTTCAACCTGATATAATACCAATATCACTTATTATTTTATATTATATATTAAACGATACCGGGCGAGGTAATCAAAGAGGATTCTATGAATAGTGTTTTTAAGCAGACTATAGAAGTAGCTTCCCGTCTACCCCTATGTGTGCTGATAACTGATAACAATCGTAATATCCTCTTTATAAATGAAATGGCTGAAAAGCTTACCGGCTACAAATCCTCGGAACTCGAAGGTAAAAAATGCAAAGACTTTTTCGGCCAAGACTGCATCTCCCTGGGGCAGGACTGCTTCCTGATACACCCTGAAGGAGTCAGATCCACCCATATAAATATAAAGAATAAAAACGGTGACCCTCTAACCATAGAAAAAGATGTCCGTACGTTAACCGATAAGGATGGAATTATCATTGGCGGCATTGAGATGTTCAAAGAAGTCACCGATATGAGAAGCGATCATGCCCACTTGAAGAGAGAATTCCGTTACCTGGAAGAAAGCCTTCGGAAGTGGAAAGAGATTATCGAGGTTGGATTAACTTTAACCTCCAGCCTGAGCCTCCACAGAGTATTGCTTCGCACAGTTACAATCCTGAAAAACACATTCAATTACGAGAATATTGTAGTCCTGCTTGCAAATGATGAAGATGACGGCCTGGAAATATGGGCAAGATCAGGGCTTCCTGATGACCCGGATTTTGAACCGGGACCAGTGCTTAAGGGAAAAGGAATCATCGGGAAATGTTTTGAAAAGGGTAAACCGTTCCTGGTAAATGATGTCCTGAAGGATAATGATTATGTAGCCGCAAACAGCAAAATTCTTTCAGAGCTTTCTATACCTATTATACATCAGGATAAAACCATCGGTGTTATCAATGCGGAAAGTACAAAACTAAACTATTTCTCCGACGAAGATATTAAAATCCTGACAGTTATCAGCAATTTTGCAGCCAGTGCGATTCATAATGCCCAGCTGACCAAAGAAATCGCCTCGGCGAGGGAGCAGTATAAATCGCTGTTCAATGAATCATCTGATCCGATATTGATAACTGATATCGCAACAACAGGTTTTCTAGCCTGCAATTCCAGCGCTACAAAACTTTACGGATACACCGAGGAAGAATTCATGAAAATTTCTCCAGCGATGCTGTTAGATTTCGATTCCCTCGAAGATACAACTCCAGAAGCAACATTCTCCCATACATGGGAAGGAGTTCATCTTACTAAGGATAAGCATAAGATATACGTTGAGACTAAATCATCACTTATCGATTATAAACAGGAAAAGGCATACCTTACGATTGTTCGTGATATTTCTGAAAGAAAAGACCTCGAGGAACAGCTGATTAGACAATCTGAGACTGATGAGCTTACAATGCTTTATAACAGACGTTACTTCATCAAGGCGATTAATAACGAAATCCTGAGGGCAGAAAGATACAATCAACCTCTTACACTAGCCATGATCGATGTGGATAAATTTAAGGAATATAACGACGAATTCGGGCATCAGTCCGGTGATGCTCTCCTCACAAAAATAGGCTCAATCATGAAAGATATCTTCCGGATGACAGATATCCCATGCAGATATGGCGGTGATGAATTCTCTATCATTTTTCCACATACAGGTATGCAAGAGACCGAAGCTATTGCTAAGCGGTTGCAGGTAGAATATGCAAAATACAATTTTGCTGATACCAGCCTGAGTATTGGGATAGCGGCATATACGAGGGGAAACTCAACCGAAGTATTCCTGAGAAAAGCAGACAGGTCACTTTATCATGTCAAGCAGACCCTGGGCAGAGGAAAAATCGCTGTATATGACGTAGACCTTATTGAATAATCGAATGATTATACAGAAAGTTTTTTTTCTATTATCTTCTTAATCGCTGAATTTATAATACCGGCGGTATTTTCCCAGCTGAATTCCTTAGCTTTATCCTTACCCGCTTTTACTAGTTTAGTTCTAAGTTTCTCATCCGAAAGTAGCTTATCCATTGCTTTAGCGATCGATTCTGGAGAGTGATCATCGACTAATAGAGCGGATTGGTGAAAATTTTCGGCAAGCGCTGTGAGGTTACTTGTTAGTACCGGCGTACTACATGCCATCGCTTCCAGTGGAGGAATGCCAAATCCCTCATACTCAGAAAGGTAAACAAACAGGTCGGCCTGATGATAAAACGCCTTCAGTTCATTGTTATCGCAATATTCAAGATGTAATATCGACTGCTCTAAGCCGTTTCCCTTGATAATCTTCTTTAGAAAATCTTTATCCTTTAGCTGATTTCTACCGATAAGTACCAACTGCATGGTCCTCATCTGCTTTTTAAGCAGGACAAAAGCCTCAACCAATTCACGTATAAAACGTCTTTCCATCAACAAACCTGTATAAAGTATCAACGGGGCACTAAGATTATATTTTTGTTTAACTAAGTTTATTTCACTTGGACTAACTGTTGCAAAGGCTTTAAAGTCGACTCCGTTCGGAGTGATTATAATTTTATCCGGATTTATCTCGTAATGTTTAATTATTTCATTCTTAGAAAACTCGGAGACAGTAAGGATGTAATCAGCCGATTGGGCTGATTTACGGCTGATAAACCTTCTTCTCAAGCCTTCCCTTCTGCCGAACCATTCGGGATGAACAGCAAAGGAAATATCATGTATTACAACAAGGGTCGGAATTTTAATTTTAAGCGGTAATGAATAACCGGCTGAGAAAAAAATATCGATTGAATCATTTTTAAGATAACCGGGCAGAACTCTCTGCTCCCATATTGTATAGGAGTAACCACTGCGATGGCCTGTATCCCGATAACTAATTCCTTTCCTCTGCGGCATAGAATCATGCGGAAGCGGCGATCGGCTGTACACGATATATTCTTTGCCTGTCGTATCCAGAAAGGGTATCACTGACCTTAGATACCTTTGAACCCCGGTTCCCCTGCCCTCCAGGTCCGCCCCGTTTATCCCGATCTTAAACACCAAGCACCTCCCGGTATAGAGACGCGGTTTCATCGGCTGTTCTCCGCCAGTGGAAATTGCTGGAATGTTTAATTCCGCGTTTAATATATTCTTCCCTGAGCTGGTTGTCCTCTAAAACTTTTTTCATTAATTCCGCCAGCTCAATCGGGTCATCATTTTCAAAATAAAGAGCAGCATTTCCACCTACTTCTGGCATGGAGCTCCGGTTTGCAGTAATTACAGGCAATCCAAAAGCCATTGCCTCAATGATCGGCAGGCCGAAGCCCTCATAGTATGAAGGAAGTATCAGGACATCCGATTCCTTGTAAAATGACTCAATATCACTTCGTGGAAGATACCCGGTAACAGTAATCCGCTGCCGGTGTTTTGATTCATCTATCTTTCTCTTTATTTCTTCAATTCCCCAGCCGTAGCCTCCACCGATTATTAGTCTTAGTTTATCCTTACTTGTATTGCATAGTATCTCGAAGGCTTCAAGAAGGAGAGTTGGATTTTTTCTGGGTTCGATAGTACCGATATACAAAATCATCTTCTCATTTTCCGCAATATTATACTTTTGCCGGATATTAGTAGAATCTTCCTTACCGCTCGCATGGGATAAAGATGATTCATCATGATCTATACCATGATGAATAACCTGTATTTTATTATTATCAGTTCCGAAATAGTCAATTATCTCATCCGCTGTGAACCTTGAAACACAAATAATCCTGTCTGCTCTTTCAAGGTCGTGTTTCATCCTGCTGGAAAAAGCATCCCTACTGGCTTTCTGCGTCCTAGCAGGATTCTTCAAGAAATAAATATCATGTACAGTAACAATCCTCGCGCATCTGCCAAGGGGTGGCAGAATCGGGTTCGGTGAGTGGAACAGGTCGATTTTCCCTGTTATAAACTCCATCTTCAATAACGGCAATTTTGTAAAAAGCAGGTCGACCAGTTTTACCGGTATATGTTTATCATATATCTTGATATCAGAATCACCGACAAAAGGAAGGTTCCATCTATCCTTTAAACTGGATGTGAAAAGTTTATAACTGAATTCCGGGTGATATTTTACCAGATTGAAAAAGAGATTATAAATATACGTACCAACCCCAGTCATTTGTTTCAGGGCTGGTCTTATATCTGTTCCGATTATCAAGATTCAATTTAAGTAAAAGAAAGACTAGTCTTTCTTCTTGTCTTTAGAAGAATCAGACTTGTCATTTATTGATTTATCATCCGAACCGGTCAGGGCTCCGCGGAAATTTTTTATCCCTTCCCCAAGGCTCTTTCCGATCTCGGGCAGTCTGCGTGCACCGAAGATGAATATCAGGATAATCATAATTATCATTATTTCGCCAAAACCTAAACCGCCGATCATCTTTCAACTCCTTTTATCAATAAGAATAATATTCCCAAGACGGAGAAAATACAACTGCTTTGGTTCACTGTTTTTAAATATTATGTTATTTTAGGCATTGTTTTAATATAATTTTAAAGCAGGCAGATATGCGGGAAAAAATAAAAAGATACTTTTTAAAAGAGAGAATATATATTGTGGTTTCCGTTTTTCTTCTGATTATAACCACAATTACACTGAAACTTAGTCCTGTAAAAGAGATAAAACTGGAACTGAGCGATTCTGCTTATCTTAATCTAATCGAACAGGAATCAAGGGTCTCCACACTTCGCCCGGGCTCAGAATGGAACGGGTTTCCAGTGTTCAAAAGAGTTTTTTTCCATTTTCCATATATCTGCAAAACGGAAAAGATCGATGCCGGATTCTGGGCTTATACTATCGGTAAAGGATTTTTCTACCAAGTCTTCTACGGTGAAGAGAAAATCGGGAAAGTATTTATTCAGTCCTATGGAGGATTCAGGCGAAGTATCCCGGTGGAGAAAAATGATCACAACTGGAACGGCAAACGGTTAAATATAGGCCTGCATGATCCATTAAAATCGTGGCAGCGCCCCCGGATGTACCTCAGAGGAATCAACATCCTACCGAAAGACAGAGGATATTTCCTCAGGACTTGGGAGATAATTCTCCCAATTATTGGTTTTGTATTAATTTTCCAAATCCTGTTCGCAATAATATGGAAATCTTCAGCAGTCCTGAAAACCGGATTTAGTATATTTACAGCTTTAATCTTTACCGGAATCGGATTGTTCTGGCAGACGGGCGCCTATATTCTACAGACGATATTTCTTCCGGTAATTCTTACCCTGCTGGTAGCAGCCGGGGGATTGATGCTATACAATCGATTGAAAAAAGCCCTGTCTACCCGGGAGACCGCTGTTATTCTCCTGATCCTGACAATAAGCTTAACATTCTGGCTGGGGATTACATTCTACCCGACACATTACCACCCGGATGCCAAGACGCACATCAAGTGGAGCGTCAAGGCGGAACAAACCTCTACTGGGGATTTCATAACAGAATATTCATATTTCCAGATGCAGGCTCTGCTCTTCATTCAGGCGCCGTTTCCATACTCGCCATCTTTTTATCTCGCAGTAAAAGCGCTGAGCCCCTCCCCGGCCGCCACACTTTTCTGGGTCAGATTCCTGCCGGTACTTTTAACGGTTCTATCAGGATTATTAATATATATTGGTGTACGGAGAGTTGTAGCGTCGGAATCAAACGCTCCCATTTATGCAACAATTATCTACCTGTTTAACGGCATAATGGTTCTACGTATACTGTATTACTTCTACCCAGCCCTCTGGGGATATTTCTTTATCACAGGCGCAATACTGTTGCTTCTGTATAGAAGTTCACGTTATAGTGAAAAACTACGCTTTTTCCAGGTTCTGCCTGAGATTTTACTGATTACCATCGGTTTTATCGCCTACCCTTCCGGCCCCTTCGCATTAGGAATGATTTTTCTATCGTTTATCGCAGTCTGGTTCATCATGGAACGAAAATACTCAGTAATCATCAATAACTGGTTTAAAATATTTATTCCGGCAATTCTGTTCGCGAATCTAACCTATTACCTATGGTATATACCCGATATAATTAATAAAGTCCTTCCCGCGATGAAAAACATGAGTACTGCAGGAAATGGTAATAACGGCAGTGTGACTGTTTTTGAAAGGTTGGGGGGAATCCTCGGGAGCGAGGTTTTATTCCTTATCGCTCTAATCGGTTTTATTTTACTTATCAGAAAACTGGAAGAAAAAAACACGAAGTATATCCTGCTCTCATGGGGTGTATCATGGCTATTTCTCTTTGCAGCGGGCCTGCTACCTTCAACCAGGGCTCTTTTTAAATTCGGGAAAGACTCACTGCTCCTGATGCCTCTCTTTGCGATAAGCCTCGGCTATCTGGTGGATTTGCTCCTCAGGAAAAAAACTGGGTACAGAATCGTAGCGATATTTATACTAATATTCTGTATGGTAGGATTCGGAGTAAAACTGGCTATGATGTTTTCCAGAGTATTTATCTAAAGAAAATCAGAACCATTTTTTCCTTTTAAAATAGATAATCATTCCAATAGTTACAGCGATGAATACTCCCCATATTCCAAAATATCCCCATTTCCATCGAAGTTCGGGCATAAAATCAAAGTTCATACCATAAATTCCTGCAATAAAAGTGAGTGGGATAAATATCGTAGCGAAAATTGTCAGGACCTTCATTACCTGGTTCATACGGTTACTGATAATGGAAAGTGACAGGTCATGTACATTTGATATCATATCCCTGTAGAGTTCCAGCAGGTCTATGACCTGTATGATATGATCCTGCAAGTCTTGCCAATAAAGCCTGGTGTTCTTTGTAAGTAAATCATCATCCGAAAAGGTCATCTTCCGGACTACATCTCTCAGAGGCCATAGAGAACGCCTGAGATATACAAGTTCCCGTTTATACTGATGTATTTCCCTTACGATGCTTTCATCGCTATCATCAAGGACGTCATCTTCGATCCTTTCAAGTTCATCCCCCAATTTTTCGATGGCGATAAAATAGTTATCGACGATGATATCAAGAAGGGTATGCAGCAAAGCATCCGGCCCCTGGTTGCGCATTCTTCCATTAGGATTTTCCAGACGTTTTTTCACAGAGGAGAACAGGTCTTCTTTCGATTCCACGAAAGAAACTACAAGATTCTCCATCAAGATAAATCCCCATTGGTTAAAGTTGGCTTCCTTTTTTTCACTATCATAACAAACCGATTTTATAAGTATAAAGATGTAATCCTCAAAACCTTCAAATTTTGGGCCATGCTCAGTATTCTGTATATCCTCGATGACAAGTGGATGAATCTTCAATATTTCACTTAACGCGATAAGGGCATCAGTATTAGAAAGGCCTTCCACCTCCAACCAACCCACTCCCTTCGTGTTGAGGATATCTGTGCATTCATTCAGTTTTACCTCTTTTGTCTGGTCAAAATGCTTTTTTGAATAGCTGGTAAAATAGCAGGTGATAGTATCATCGTCCAGTTCCTCCAGGCGCATAAGTGTGCCAGGAGACATCCCAGCCTTGGTTGAGAATCTTGTATGTGGTCTAAAACGTCTAAGGATTTTTTTCATCATTATATTCCGTCATTATTCTAAAGATTTCATTGTATCTTTTATTCTGTTCCATGCTGCCCTGACATGCCGTTCCTCTGTATATGTTCCGCCGATGCTCATACGCAGGGTAAATATTTCACCTAGTTTAGTATGAGAGATGAACATCTCGCCTGAAGAATTGAGGGCATCCATTAATTTCTTGTTAAGTTTTTCAAGTTCAGATTCATTCAATCCTCGGCTTTTTTTATTGTATCGGAAACAAACCAGGTCCAGGTCGACCGGAGCCAGCAGATCGATATCATCTTCCGCCTCAACCTGTTCAGCAAACCATCCGGCGAGGCGGATATGTTCCTGTAGCTTTTTCTGTAAACCTTCGATGCCATATGACCGGATAACCATCCAAAGCTTCAGCGCTCTGAAACGCCTGCCGAGCGGGATTCCCCAGTCCCGGAAATTCTTTACTTTCATATCAACATCAGTTTTTAAATATTCCGGATCAATACTGAAAGTATGAATCAGGTGTTTCGGATCTTTGCAGTAATAAGCCGAGCAATCAAAATTAGTAAACAGCCATTTATGAGGATTGAACACGAAAGAATCGGCATACTCGATGCCCGAGAGCAGATAACGTTTCTCCGGTAGTATAGCGGCGCTTCCTGCCATCGCCCCGTCAACATGGAGCCAGACATCATATTTCTTACAGATTTCACCAATTTCAGGCAATGGGTCAACCGCCAGTGATGATGTCGTCCCACACGCAGCGACAACAGATGCCGGTTTGATGCCATCTTCTATATCCTTCCTTATAGCCTCTTCGAGCAAAGCGGGAATCATGGCATATTTCTCATCCACCCCGATTTTCCTTATCATCTCCCTGCCATATCCAGCAATCTTCGCTCCTTTTTCAATGGAAGAATGTGATTCCCGTGAGGTATATATCGCCATCCGTGGAATTCCACCGCAGGTAAAACCTTTTTCGTTTATTGCAAATCCGGTCACTTTCTCCCTGGCACATATTAACGCTCCGAGTGTGGATGATGACGCGCTGTCCTGAATCACCCCGGTAAATCCTTCGGGCAAGCCTGTCATCTGCCGCAGCCATTCCATCACCACCTCCTCCATTTCCGTAGCAGCAGGTGAGGTTATCCAGCTCATGCACTGCGCCGCCATTGTCGCAGTCAGCATTTCAGCAAGGACTGAAGGAGGGCTGCTGTTAGCAGGAAAATAAGCAAAGAACGAAGGATGCTGCCAGTGCGTCATACCAGGAAGAACGATATTTTCGAAATCCGAAAAAATATTCTTCATATCTTCTGCTTTTTCCGGCGCAGATTTCGGCAGCTTCTCTTTTATATCGCCAGGTTTGGTTTCAGGCATCACCCTGTAAGATTCAATATTTTCCAGAAAATCCGCCATCCAGTCGGCAAAATCATGGGCATGTTTTCTGAATTCTTTTATATCCATATCAGGAAAATCCTTTGTTTAATTTTTAAAGCATCGCTTTGTTATGCCCTATTTTATCCCATGAGGATGTGTTGTCCAGACGATTTATGGAAGATGATCAGGAGAAAAACGATTTGAAGAACTGTATTGACTCCAACCAGAAATCCCCACCCCAGGTCGGTATACCTTTAAATCCGAAGCATATAATATAAAAAAGCAGAGTATGGAGAAAAAGTCCAAAAACTATAATAAAAGTAATTGAATAGAGAACTCCCCTTTTTGCTATATCGCTTTTAGTCATCTTACCGGTAGCAACGGAAGGAAACTTATAAAATATCAAGTTTCGGAAAAATTCCCTGATACTGCTCCAGGTATGAAAGCCGAGGATAAATCCGATAATCCCGTCGTACACGAGGCTTCCATCACCAAAGAAAAGAGGACGGACAATAACAACGGCTATCAGAAAAGTCGGCATAAAATACGGGGCGAGCCCAATAAAGTCATCACCTACAATCCCGCCGAATTTACCAGTGTGCGTGACGCTCCCCCCCTCAAACGCCGTGACCTTGAATCCTGTCACTTTTCTAAAAAACATCTTTGCGGCGATAAAGTGGGTGAATTCATGCTCGAATGTCTCCACTCCGGGGATCCATCTGATCAGTTTATGGTCTATAATTACACCGATTGCGAATCCGATTATAACCGGAGTAAAAAAACTTTTATCCTCAAAAATCCATATTACAGATTTAATAAACGTCAACACCATCCCCGGTACAAGGGGAAGAAGTATCAACCAGATTATTAGCCTCTTTATCATAAAAACTTTTAAATCAATACTAGTTATAACTTTCATCTGATATTAAGGACTTCCGCATTAAGAGTAAAGGATTTCTAATAAAAAACCGGGCGCATAGCCCGGTTAAGAAAAATTTCCGAATAATTTTATTAAAAAGCCATCTAAAAGAATTCGAAGCCGCCGAATATCTGAAGTCGTACCTCGCCATCCCCGAAAGAATAATCATCCTGCCAGATGTAATTTACCCCGGCGCCGAGAAACATCGAGACTTTCCTTGCCAAGTCGATTCCGCCAGCAAACCGGATCTCGATTGCATGCTGATCGATATTTCCATCGCAGGAGAAGTAATCCTTGTTGTCGATATATAAATACCCGAGGTCATAATCTATAAAGAGATTATCATACTGTTTGTGTTTCCCATACCTCGCGCCCCAGGTAATAGATTCTTCTATATCGCCGTAGAGGTTATTGTAACCGGCAGAAATCACCGAATAAAAACCGTTTACCATAAACTTTACGCCGACATTATAGGCGCTGAGGCTGGAGCCCCATACTAGAACCCTCACCCTACCGTTTTCCGCAAGATTTATGAGACCTATAGGCACACCTTCTATATGACTTGCGACATTTATGAGGCCGATCTGAATACCCTCGACTCTCCCGGAAAGATTTACTAAACCTACCTGTATTCCGGTAAAACTTCCGTTTACATTCATCAATCCGAATTCCATACCGGTAAAACCTCCGGTAAAATTAGCCAAGCCTGCCATGATGCCCTCGAAGTCACCGTTCAGGTTCATCAACCCGAAAAGAAGCCCCTCCATATCGCCCGAGCAATTCAGCAATCCGGCTTTAATGCCTTGCATATCGCCACTACAATTAATAAGACCAATTTGGAAACCTGAGGTTTCGGATGAAAGGTTCATCGCCCCAATCTGAAATCCTGAGATGTCTTTAGTAACGTTAATAGGTGCAATCTGAAAACCGGATACTTTCCCTCCGGAAACATTCAATAATCCGGCGATTTGTAATGCACTGGTTTCTCCACCAACAACATTGGCAATACCGGAAATCATCAACCCGGACGCATCATGCTCGACAGCGCCTACAAGCCCGTTCAGGCTGAATTTTTCCAGATATCCGATATGGCTGTATAAAATACCCAGGTTATATTTAACAGCGTCCTCTTTACTTTTGTTTATACTGATTGGATAAAACAATGACAGATTGAACGGAATTACCGTTTCATCCTCTATCATCTCGCTCGCGGGTTTTTCATCATCATTTACCGATGCAAACAGGGTCGCCCCGGATAGCATCAAGGCCATTATTAATAAATAAATAACAGTGGATTCTTTCATCTTATCTCTCCATAAATGAACATACGAATACTACATTCTTCAGTACCTGAATAAAAGACGGAGAAATTTTTATAAGGTTTACTTATAGATGAGTATTAATTTCCCCCAATATAATTAAGAGCTTTAAGCTGTTCCAGGAATTCCCTGTCTTGCGAATTTCCGGATTCTAAATTTGGAATTGGTATATCAGCCCCGCGTTTTTTTACATCCGATGAAATCTTATTCAGAAGAGCTACAAACCTCTTTATAAAATTTGACTCCTTTGAAAAGATATCATTTCGTTCCTCTGAATCTTCTTTAAGATTGTAAAATTCGTATTCCTGGAGATTTGTATAAAACTTATCCGGTATGTTTTTAATCAGTTTGTTTTCATCAGTGCGGATAGCTGTCCTATCCCATACATCCCTGCTGAGAACTACGGCTTCTGCGAATGCCACACGGGCCTGGGTTTTCTCTCCCCTGATGATCGGCAACAGGCTGGCACCCCTGATATCGGGCTCGTATTCAATTCCGAGGTAATCTAGTACTGTAGGCAGGATATCCACTGTCCGGACCTGGTTATTTATCTTTTGGCCAGTCAGCAAACCGGGGGCTTTGATAATAATAGGTACCTTGAGCTCTGTGTCATAGAGCGATCTGCCGTGCGAACCGGCTTCCTTCCGGATGAAATCTTTATCGAAATTTTCCCCGTGATCGCTTGTAACAATAATCAGGGATTTTTCATCCAGCCCCAATCTCTTCAGTTCATCAAAAAACCGCCCTAAGTGTTCATCAGCATACTGTATACCGCTATCGTAATTGGCGATGATTTCGCCTGTTGAATCACCCCTTTTATAATCTGTAAAATATCTCCGTGTATAGGGGTCATGTACTTCATAGGTATGGAAAAAGAGGAAAAACTTTCTGTTCTGGTTATTTCTGAGCCATAAAATAGTATCATCAATTTCCATCTTCGCATCCCTGTGGTCAAGCCCTTTCCATGAATACCCCTCAAATCCCTGGTCAAAATCGAATTTGGGGTCCACAAGGCCACCACCTGTGTAAGCGAAGGTACTGTATCCTGCCGCTTTCATCCGCTCCGCTAGGGTATTTACTTCAGGAGCAAGCCTTGAATATTGCCGGTGTGATTGCCACATCTGCATATCCGAATCAAGCCTTATCTGCCTATAACCTGCCTCCGAGGGATACAACCCGGAAAGAATCGAGATATGCCCAGGTAAAGTCCATGTAGCAGATGAAACAGCGTTCATAAAAACAACACCACCTTCTGCTAATTTATCGAGGTTGGGGGATGTCGGCCGTTTATAACCAAATAAACTTAGATGATCAGGTTTGAGCGTATCAATAGATATTAATATGACCGGAACGTCATCCTTTAGCCGTCTCTGGCGAAGTACGGGGTTGCCAAGAATAAAGATATACTTGCCAAATACAGTTTTCTTATGATTCCCTATAGCAGTAATCCTTAAGGTTCCTTCTACACCGGCAAGGTCATGAAGTTGAATTTTTTTATATATCCATTGTCCTGCCTCGAATTTTTCAGCGGGAACAGGTACATCGATCTGCTTAAGATTTTTTCCACTGCTGTCGTCGATATTAATCTCAAGGACAGCCCTGGAGGGATCTATCAGGTTTTTATTGCTGAGGAAAAGAGAAAAATCGAAAAAAGCCTGATCCGGTATCTTGATATCGTATTCAATCTCTGATCCCTCAGGAAGAATGATAGATCTCATCGTCAGAAAATCCTGATCGAAACGCTGAAGAAACGCGCTTGTATCTCCCTCAATTGGAATCCGGTGCTCAGGGTAAAACCTGTTGAAATGATAACTTTCCGAATAAATAGCAAAAATCTTCTTAAAACCTTCATCATCAGGTTGAAGTTTTGAATACTTTATTAGAGGTTCATGTTTGTTAAAACCGTCACCGGATACTTCAACCGATACCCCACCTGCCTTTTTATGATCCAGCTTTGCGCTAAGAACCAGTATCATCCTCGTTCCGGCTTCGTAAATCATTAGATGGTTTTCATAAATTACAATATGGAGGGATAACTTCCTTGTCTCTGGAAATTTTTTCAGATCTGTTTCAAATACTGCCACTTCACCCTGACGTGTATATTTTTTCAATGTGACTTTAGTGCTTCCATTAAAAAGAAGACTGTAATGGTAATTATCCGTTTTCCTGAATTGAATTTCTGTGTTGAATTTCCTGCTGTCAGTATAAGGATATACTATCCTGAAAGCTGTATTCCTAATCTCAGAATTATCCGAAGCATTTTTGATAATATTCGAATCGGTGAGAGTTTTTTCAATCAGAGCCGCCTGTTTAACGCTTAACGATGTCATCACCGGGGTTGTTAAGATTTTCGCAAGCTCTTCTTCAGTAATGGAGAAATTAGTATCAGCAAGAAAGAAGTTCTCTATCAAATCAAAATGCGTTAATTCAGGTTTATCTGAGCAATCGGAAAAAATGAATATCATCACAGTTAGACACAGAATTAACGCAGTTATTTTCCAGGATTTCATTCCAATATTTTCCTTAATTCCGCTTGCATCCTATCAGCATTAAGACTGGAAAACAATATAGAAATAGCCAAACCGTTTTCTACCGATTTCATGAACATTGTGTTATATCTTTAGAATAAATTCAGAGCTTCCACCTGAAAATCAGTACAAACTTATGCAGCGGGATTGACGACTTTCAGATTGCCGTCCGCGTTCAGATAATAATCCGTAATCCAGTTATTTGCTGTCGCCAGGCATGGATTCCATTTATACATCCTCATCGCTTTCCTGTTTATATCCATTACAGCCGTTCCCATTGTTATCCCTCTTATATTGCCTCTTGGATGTCTGCACGGAGAATATGGCGCCTGCTTATGGTTTGAAAGTATTCCGATGAGTTGCTGTTCTGTCCTTTCGCTCACTGCGGGGAGCTTTTTCACCTCTTCTGTCATAACTGCTAACCTCGAACCGGATGATCCTGAAATATCTTCTTCCTTTTTTTCATAAGCTTTCATATCAGGATGGATATTGTGATTTGTATGAAAATAAAAATCTTTTGTTTCAATTAGACTGTACGCGCCTGGTATCGTTTCAAGGGATACTATTTGTCCGTTGTCGAATGAACAGAAATTATTATGAAACGCAAATGCCCGACTTTCTATAGTAGAAATCTTTACCGCTTCTTTTACAGATTTAGCCTCGACTGTCGCTCTATATAAAACAGCCCTGGGTATGCCGGTTTTCGGTTCATCACAAGGTATATAATTACAGGTCTGCCCTAGCCCATAAGAATTCATCACCGGCGCGACTCCGGCAAGCATACCAGGATACATAAAAGCGATATAACTTGTACCGCTCGCGAGCTTCGCATGAAGCATATACATCAGGTCGGCACTGGCATCATGTCCATCTTCGTTGTGCATAATAAACTGGTATTTCTGATTCTTGAGGTGAAAAGTAGAACAACCCGGATTTTCATCGCCTTCTGCTTTTTTAGTTCGCTCAATCATCGCCGAAATCTCAGTGCTGAGATTCATCAACGCGATCTGTTCAAAATCAAGGCCTGCACCTTTCGCAATTCCGCGCATCTCGCGTACAATATATGGAAATTTCTCCTCGGCAATACCGACCAGCTTAATAAAATAATCGGTCTTATCATTCTGTACGTAATCTATCAATTCGTTAAACCATTCTACCCGGCGTTTCAGGAAGGTGTTAATGTTTTTAGAGAATGCGCTGCCAACTGCATGCCCAATCTCATAATGATTTCCACTCGCCTGAAGCAGAGGAAAACTGGCAGATGTTTCATCGATAAAATTAATCGCGCTAGAGAGTCCTTTGGTAAAAACCGCTGGAGCAGTGTAAAGAGCAGCTGCTGCGACTGCGGAAGTTTTCAGAAAATCTCTTCTGGATAAGAGTTTCATGGCAATACTCCATTCCTTTTAGATAATATTATCTTACATGAAAAAAAATATCATTACAGTCATATCGAAGTTCAGAATACCTCTTGAGCAATCATTTCTTATCAAGTATTGATCTGATTACTTCCAGTAATGTATTAACGGAAATAGGCTTTTGAAGGAAATTAATATCCTCTTCTAGTACTCCTTCATCCGCTATAATATCGTGAGTATAACCCGACATATAAAGCACTTTAAGATCAGGAATTATTTTACTAATAATTTTATAAAGCTCCTTACCATTAACGTCAGGCATTATCATATCCGTAATCAGAAGGTCTAGTTCATCCTTATGCTTTCTGGAGTATTCTTCAGCCTCTTTAGCAGTTGAGGTCGAATAAACATTATACCCATGAGTTTGAATTATTTCATGAACCAGTTTACGAACCGATTCTTCATCCTCAACAACCAATATAGTCTCATCACCTCTGTGATTGATGTTACTCTTTATCTCAGTGTCATCCGGTTCATATGTGCCTTGCTGACGAGGAAAATATATCTCAAACATTGTTCCTTTGCCGGATTCAGAGTGAACTTCAATATAACCATTATGTTGCTTTACAATACCATACACGGTTGCCAATCCCAGGCCTGTTCCTTTACCAATTTTTTTGGTGGTATAAAATGGTTCGAAGATATGTTTTTTGATATCGCTGCTTATACCAACACCTGTGTCACTAAACGTCATTAAAACCATTGGCCCCGGTTTTAAATCGGGAAGGTTTTTGCATTCTTCCTCATTCATTTCAATATTGGAGATATTGATAGAAATCTTCCCACCCTGGGGCATAGCATCCTGGGCATTAACGGTCAGATTCATTAAAATCTGTTCAATTTGAGATGTATCGGCATTAATCGTACATCCCTCCTCGACTTGAATATTAATTTCAATATTTTCCTTTACAGAAAGTCGTATTATTTTCTGAAAATCTTGGACGACAATACCTAAATCAACAATCCGCATTTCCAAAAGCTGTTTTCTGCTGTAAGCGAGGAGCTGTTTTATCAGTGACCGGCCTCTCTCAGCAGCGTCTCTTATATATCCAAGTTTTTTTCTGCGGTAATCATCTTCATTTAAATCGAGAGTCAATAGTTCAGAATAAGCGATTATTGGTGATAACAGGTTATTAAAATCATGAGCGATTCCCCCCGCCAAATGGCCGATTGAATCTACTCTTTGAGCCTGTGTGAGACGCTGTTGTATCTCGATTTCATCGGTAATATCCCTGACGATTGCGCCCATACCGACCGGTTCACCATTACTGTTACGCAGAAGTGTACAGGAAATCCTGGTTGGAAATTCCTGCCCGTCACTGGTGACGTGTCCCACCACACCGTTAAAAAAGCCTTTGGTCTTTATTTCTTCAACAGCTTGTTTGATCTCGTTCTCATACTGTCGCTTTGAATGATAAATTTTAAGCGATTTACCGATACAATCAGCAGCTTTCAACTTGTGCATCTCAGCCCAGGATTCATTTACAAAATGAGTGATCCCATCTATATCCGTGATTGCAAATCCATCTGGACTCTGGTCGATAATAGCAGTCTGGAATCCGAGAATATCCATTGTTTTTTTTCGTACAAGGCTGTTTGCGATTATCTCTCCTATCATTCTGAGAGTCGGGATAACACCGCTTGCCCATCGTTGTTTCCGCCTGATAGAATCAAAACCTATCACTCCCAGTAAAGAACCGCTGAATAGAATAGGGATAAAAATAATGGATGAAATTCCATTTTTTTTCAGTAATTTTTCAACGTTTTTAATATTTATATCAGCAGAATAGGTTGAACTAGGTACATTCAGAATCTCACCAACATCTAAAAATGGTTTTTCAATCTTTAGAAGTTGAGAAACAAACTCCTTGAATTCATCAGTGATGACAGTTAAATCTGCCTCAGCCCAATAATGAGATAATTCAAATATCTTTTTGCCTGCATCATCATTATATAAATAAACATATGCTCTATTTACATCTGTTAAACGAGCTATATCTTCCAGAGCGTCAACTATTGCTTCATTTATTTCTTCTGGATTCAGATTGATAAATCTTGTTGATATTTTACTTATTAAACGGGACAGTTGTTCAATGAATTCCAATTCTACCTGTGTTCTTATTATTTCAGTCTCATCTATCAGTGAAGCAACTCGATCTTTAGTTTCAGGGATAATCGTGATCCTGACATGTGTAAAAATACTGTTGTTGTCTCTATCTATAAAAGTAAACCTGTAATCAGTCGGTGGTGATCCTATACCTTTGCTTCTCTGTTCATGGTATTTTGACATCCTGACTTTATCTTCATCAGAGACGAAATCATACCATCGCATTTTCCCTTCAATTTCTTCCCTGGAATAACCACTTAATTCAGCAAACTCAGAATTGACCATTTTAAGAATGTTGTCATCACCAAACACAATCGTAGCTGTTCCAGTGTTCTCGAAAATATTTCTATAAAGAGATTCTTTCTCTACTATTTCTTTTTCCCTTGTTATCAGTGAAGTTGCATCTCTTAACATAATAACTATATATTTAATTTTCCCACTCATACTATCCGTAACCGGATAAATGTTATACTCCAGCCAATTATCTTTATCTTCATTATATCTGTGAAAGGAATACGATTGAGGAGTTTTAATGACTTCATCAATAAAATCTTCTAAATATTCAATACTATCAGTGACTACTTCATAGTATTTACGATTGATAATATCTTGTTTTTTATAATGAAAAAAATCAGCCGCTGATTGATTGCAATATCTTAATACTAAATCTTTATCCAATATCAGAATACTATCCGGTAAAATATCAAATGCTTTAAGGCACTCAATATCCATAGTTTGATCATAATCACGGTTATGATAAAACTGTCTGAGCTCATTTAATTCTTTTATAAGCTCAACTTTAGACTTCTCACCATCGAATTTCACATTTACTCCCACATGAATAGATGGAT
>JAFGBY010000125.1 GCA_016932915.1 Acidobacteriota bacterium
AAAAAGGAACTTTTAGAATTCGATCAAAAACTCATAAGAATTTTAACTATAAAAGAAAAAGGCAATAGACTTGCCGCTATTGCCTTCGAGATTCCAGACAGGTTATTCTTAATGCGAGTTTGCGTATTCCTCCGTCACGCATTCTCCATGAAACCAGTCGATTCGTACATCGAATATAGAGTTATTATTATCATTTGATTCCGCTACTTTTTTATCATCATCAATCTTTGCTTCTAAGAATGATGAATATATAGTGGTTCCACGCTCACAATTGTTTCCAGGTACGACACCGTAGGCCCATGTTCCGAGATCATTTCTCATAAAATATCCCAAATGCGTTTTTTCTTCACCGGGTCCAAGGGCGCATGCTGGGGCGTGTGCGGCAAATCTTCCATCCGTAACTTTTTTTGAATGAGCGTCTACTTTTATTATCCAATGGAACGCGCTGACACATCCAGGGCCATCGTTTTTAAATTTTAACTTAAAGAAAATTTTATTTGGATTACGTCTGTCAGGTGTTAACGTAAACTCAGTTACCTTAAGGTCAGGCAATGCTTTTATCGTAACATTTCTCTCAATCATATTATTATCCGGATTTGTGTCGATTACTGCCGGTGAAGCAGGGCTTATAGTAAACCATAACCGTCTGTCTCCGGTTCCACGTACATCCCAGCGAAAAGATACTGTTTTCCAGCTAAATCGATCTTTCTCAATTGTTTCCCACAGTGATAATGATGAGCCATCACCGACTCCACCTTTGACTTTAGCTGAAGTAATTCCTGGCGGAAATTTAATTTTAGCTTCAACTGTGACTGGATGATTCTGAAGTAGTTCTCCTGATGGGTTCCATTTGATAATCCCCATGAATTTCAGATCTCCACTAACCGCACCACTGACAGTAAATTCCTGTTCAATCTTATTATTTTCGGGATAAACATCACCCGTAGTACGATCAGGGTCAAGTTCGAACCATATTGTTTGGATTCCAGCTGTAGCTCTCCATGTAAAAGAGATAGTTCTCTCTTCGCCCATATCAAGACTAGCGAATGTATTCGTATATAATGTTTCATAACCGATACCGCCTTCTACCCTGACATTTGTTGCGGCTCCATTTTGCGCTTTGAAGGTTACCTGGAAAGTGACCAAATCTCCTGGATCAGGTGATGCGGGGCTGATCGTAATTGGTGTCATAAACCTGAGGTTTAATTGCCCATACACCATCAAACTTAGTAGCATGAATAATGAGGATAGGATAATAACTTTTGTCTTCAAAACTTTCTCCTTAATGTTATTTGTATACAATTGTAGACTAATTTTAATAATTTACTGTTAAATGGATTACATATATAAAGATTTTGAGAAGAAAAGGGGAAATATATTATAAATTGATCAAAAGGCCTTGTGATGTATCTATTTTAGTAATTCTTTTAGAAGCTTATTGACCATCCCGGGGTTTGCTTTCCCTTCGGTTTCTTTCATCACCTGCCCGACAAAAAATCCCAGGAGTTGTGCCTTTCCTTCTCTGTATTTCTGAACCTGGTCGGGGTTGTCTTTAATTATCTTTTCTACAATATCTTTTAATTCTGACTGATCGCTTATCTGCCCAAGCCCCTGTTCATCAACAATAACTCTGGGATCCTTCCCTGATTTGTACATCTCTTCGAATACGGATTTAGCGATCTTCCCACTTATGGTCTTGTCTTCAATCAATTGTACAAGTGACGATAGCTGAGCCGGTTTGATCCGGCAGTTATCGATTTCAGTTTTATCCTCGTTTAATTCTCTTAGCAGTTCATTGAGGATCCAGTTACTGATCTGGACAGCTTCGCCTCCTGACTTGCACGCTTCTTCGAAATAATCAGCTAATGCACTTGTCTCTGTCAGGACACTTGCATTATACCAGGGAATATTATAGTCGTTTATCAATCGATATTTCTTCTCCTGCGGTAGTTCTGTCATACTAGATTGAGCTGCGGTTACGAATTCGTTTTCCACATTGAGTGGTACAAGGTCCGGTTCCGGGAAATAGCGATAATCGTGGCTTTCTTCTTTTGAACGCATCGAGATTGTCATCGATTGGGACTGGTTCCACAAGCGGGTCTCCTGTTCAATCCGCTCGCCATTCTCCAGCATTTTTGTCTGGCGTTCGATTTCATAATCAATTGCATTTCTGACCGAGCGGAAGGAATTCATATTTTTCACTTCGGTCTTTGTGCCGAATTCCTCCTGTCCGAATGGTCTCAAGGAAAGGTTGGCGTCGCAACGCAAAGAACCCTGTTCCATGTTTCCGTCACATATTCCGAGGTAGCGGAGTATTTTTCGTAGTTCCTGGAGGTAAGCGGCCGCTTCCTCAGCCGACCTGATATCAGGTTCGCTCACAATCTCGATAAGCGGGATACCGCAACGGTTCATATCAACATAACTGAATTTATCGCTGTCAGAAAAACCTTCATGGAGGTTTTTGCCTGCATCTTCTTCTATGTGTATTCTGGTTATACGAACTGATTTCACATTACCTTCGGAAAGTTCAAATTCTATCTTTCCATGTTCTGCCAAGGGTTTATCAAACTCTGATATTTGATAACCCTTAGGAAGATCAGGGTAAAAATAATTTTTTCTTGCGAATATGTTTTCCCTGTTTATTTTACAATCCAGGGCAAGGGCAGCTTTAAGCGCCATATCTATTACTTTTTTGTTGAGAACCGGGAGAGTGCCGGGCATACCTAGGCAGACCGGGCAGACGTTTGTATTTGCTTCATCACCGTAAGCAGCCCTGCAACCGCAGAAGATCTTCGTGTCGGTCAATAGCTGCGCATGAACTTCAAGGCCTATTATTGCTTCATATTTACTCATAATCGGGGAGTATATCACAACGAGAAATCAGTCCAAGTGGTTATTCTGTTTCAGTTTTATCCTGCGAGAAGTTATAGCTAATCGAATACAAGTGGAAGAAGTATCCCGGAGAGGATTCTGATTTTGTTTCGCTGAAAAACGGTATTTTTTTGTATGAATCGAATTGAAGGATATTAATACCTTTTTTTAAATTCTCTGCTTCAATATCTACCGCTAAAGATTGTCTTCTCAGCATTAAAAGTTCGGGGTTCAGGGCTTTATTGTTAATTATTGGAATGATAATCTTTGTATCGTCCATAGCAGAGATATCAAATTCGATCCGTATTTTCTCTGGTTCATCAAGTATGAAATTAATCCTGCTTATATCCCGGATACAGGTTGTATAGAATTCGCTTGAAAGATTGTTAAACGAGATGTTGCTCCATCCTGAGTTTAAGAACTGAGCCCCGGATTCAATTGGGATGAAATCACTCTGTTTATGGAGTTTAATTGAATAGGAGTGCCATGAATTATATGGATTAAAAAATATTTTGGGAGCTCTTATCAGATATACAGGAACATCTGTGATACTTCCAATGCATTCCTCGGTATATATAGAAAATATGCTTTTCTGTTTAGTCAGCAGATTGAGTTTATCCGTGTTTGTCTGAAAACCTGTTATGGCTATATTCCAGAAAAATAGAAGTATCAAAAGAAAAACCGAGGCATAATTAAGGACTTTAAGTTTTTTATTCCTCAAGATTTGCA
>JAFGBY010000126.1 GCA_016932915.1 Acidobacteriota bacterium
CCTATAAAGATGCCGGGTCAAGCCCGGCATGACAAAACTTCAACTGTTCTGTCGGAGCAGGTGTGTCACCTGCTCCGGAACGGTGATGCATTACTACGAATTCTTTTTTTCATAAATTGCCTGTTGGAAGTTCTTCATGTAGAATTTCTTATATGGCTGATAAAAAGAGTAGGATTTCGCAAGATAAATTCCTCTCCGGGAAGATTATGATCAAGCAATCGGAAAACGGATACCGCTTCTCGGTGGATGCGGTGCTGCTTGCCAACTTTGTCGATGAACCTCATGATAACAGGATTGTCGATTTCGGGACCGGCTCCGGGATTATCCCGATTATAATGGCGGCAGAAAGAGGGTATACAGACCTTACCGGAATCGAGATACAGGAGAGCCTTGCCGAGGTAGCAAGGGAGAATGTTGAACTGAATGAAACCGGGAACAGGATTAAGATAATCCATGATGATTTCTGCAAATATTTCAAAAAAAGCGGAAAGAAATTCGATGCAGTGATCACCAATCCGCCGTATATGAAGCCAGGTTCTGGCAAAATCAACCCGGATTCCGAGAAAGCGATTGCGCGTCACGAAATCAAATGTTCGCTTGAGTTATTAATTACCGCTGCCAGGGAAGCGACCGTAAAAAAAGGAGCGTTGTATATAATTTACCACCCTCACAGGCTTGACGAACTTATCGCGCTTCTGGTTGGGGAAGAATACCATATTGAGAGATTGCAGATGATCCATTCCCGTAAGGGCGAATCTGCATCGCTGTTCATGTTGAAAGCTGTAAAGAAATCCACACATGAGCTGGAGATCGCCGACCCGGTCTATATATATGATCAAAATGGCAGTTACACTCCGCACCTGAAAAAGATACTCCACGAGGATTAAACTGAGCAGTATCCATCTAAGAGTCACTACTAAATATTCTTGGTAAAACAACTTGATTTACGGTACCCTGTGACAAACAAGTTCTATAAAACCTGGAGATTTTTACCATGAAAAATTGGAAAACATTAATAGCTTTTGGGATTCTTTTATTAATCATCGGATTTACCATCGGTTACTTCTGGCGCGCGCCGGGAGAGGAAATCAACAGTGATATGATTTGTTCAGGGGCTGCACTTGCCGGGCTGGAATTTACAGGCGATGAAATAGATCTCATGCAAAGTACCGTGAATGAGAACCGTGAGGCATATAAAAAAATTCATGAACAGACAATCTCGAATGATATCTTTCCAGCTGTGGTACTAAATCCGTTACCTATAGGATTTCAATTTCCGAATATTGAAAAGAGGTTCATGGCAAGCCTGCCTGTCCATACTGATGTCCCGGAAAATCTTGAGGAACTGGCATATTATTCAGTGCGGGATTTAGCTTATCTTATTCAAAACAGGAAGGTTACGTCAGTCGATCTAACAAAGATGTTCATAGACAGACTGAAAAAATATGACCCGGAACTTAAGTGCGTGATTACTATTACGGAAGAACGCGCTCTGGAAGAGGCAAGAAAAGCTGATGCAGAGATTGCCGCAGGGAAATACCGGGGTCTGTTACATGGTATCCCCTACGGCGTAAAAGACCTGCTTTCAGCAAAAGGGTACAAGACTACCTGGGGCGCGGGGCCATACAAAGACCAGGTTATTGATATGGATTCCACGGTAGTGAAAAAGCTGAGTGATGCAGGTGCAGTACTAACCGTGAAGCTGACACTTGGCGCGCTTGCCTGGGGAGATGTCTGGTATGGCGGAACGACCAAAAACCCATGGGACTTGAAGCAGGGCTCCAGCGGCTCATCGGCAGGGCCGGCATCGGCGGTGTCCGCCGGGCTGCTGCCCTTCGCGATAGGTTCGGAAACCTGGGGCTCTATTGTATCGCCATCGACACGATGTGGTGTCACCGGGTTGCGCCCGACTTATGGCAGGGTCAGCCGAACCGGGGCAATGGCGCTCTCATGGTCGATGGATAAGCTGGGGCCTATTTGCCGGTCGGTGGAGGACTGCGCAATTGTCTTCAATGCAATCTACGGCCCTGATGATATCGACCAGACGCTTATCGATGCGCCTTTCGGGTATAAACCTGCGATCAATATTAAAAAGCTTCGAGTTGGATATTTAAAAACCGCATTTGATGAGAAAGAAAACGATTGGAAAGTCTTTGATAATGAGGCACTTAAGAAGTTGAAGGAAATGGGCATTGAGCTGATCCCAATCGAATTAACTGACCTTCCGGTTGAGAGTCTTTCATTTATCCTCAATGCTGAGGCGGCAGCAGCTTTCGATGAGCTTACAAGATCCGGCAGGGATGACCTAATGAAACGGCAGATAGATATGGCTTGGCCGAATGTATTCCGAGCATCCCGCCTTATCCCGGCTGTGGAGTATATCCAGGCAAACAGGTTACGATTCGAAATAATCCAGCAGATGGGGGAGCTCTTTAAAAAAATCGATCTTTATATTTCCCCTTCTTTCGGCGGCAATAACCTGCTTCTGACTAATCTAACCGGCCATCCATGTGTTGTCCTTCCGAATGGATTCGACAAGGATAACCACCCGGTGAGCATTACATTTATTGGCAATCTATTCGATGAAGGAAAGCTGATGGCATTCGCACGCGTTTACCAGGAAGCGACTGGTTTTCATCTGAAAAGGCCTGAGAAATATAAACCATGAGAATGGATCTTATATTTAAAATTATTCTCAACAGGGGAAAAATGTCGCTTTTTTTATACAATTTTTTATAAAATGTACTATTTTTAGTGCGTTTTGTAAGGCAGATTACAGTATTTTCTGAGAAATAAGATATCTTAATAAATGAAATAGTCATCTCACCATTATTTCAGAGCCCCCGGCAGCTTCCGGGGGCTTTTAACATTTATTGATATTTATTTCGGTTCAAATATTTATACAATTGTAAAAAGATATTTATAACAAACTGTGGTAAGTTCCATCTTGAGGAAAATTTATGAATATAATTGGGAACCCATATAAAAAGACTATTGATCTTCAACCTCCAAATTGTGAAAGTATAAATTTCCATATGTCGCTACCGGGTTACAAAGCAACAGATTTAAAACAGCTTAATAGATTGTCGGCTGAAACTCATCTTGGTTCGATTTTTTGTAAGGATGAAGGAAGCCGTTTCGGATTGAAGGCATTCAAGGTGTTGGGCGCGTCATTCGCGGTTTATAAACATCTATATCGAAAATCTAATGGAGGTTTAAGACCGGATGAATTTCTATCAGAGCGCGGTAAAGAGCTGGCAAGTGATATAGTTTTTACGACAGCTACAGATGGTAACCATGGCCGTGCTGTAGCGTGGACCGCTCAGCAACTGGGGAGGCCAGCTTTTATATACATGCTAGCAGGTAGCGCAGATGCAAGAATAGAAGCGATCAGGTCACATGGCGCGGAGGTAATAATTGTCGATGGTGTTTATGATGAAGCAGTAAAACGGGCCTCGGAGGATGCATCCCTCCATAACCGGCTGATAATCCAAGATACAGCTTATCCCGGGTATACTGATATTCCGATCGATATTGAACATGGCTATTCGACAATGTTTGAGGAATTACGGATTCAAATAAATGAATTAAAAATTAAACCCGATATTGTATTTTTACCGGCAGGTGTCGGTACCTTTGCAGCTGCCGGAGTACGTTGGATGAAATATCTGTACCCGGAGATAAAAATTATAGTTGTGGAACCTGAAGGTGCAGATTGTTTCCTGCAGTCGATATTGAGAGGTCAAGGTAAAGCCATCACGCTTACAGAAGAATCCGGGACGATAATGGCTGGCTTGAACTGTGGTACGCCGTCTATTACCGCGTGGGAGATAATTCGGGATTCGGCTGACTTTTTTATCGCTGTTAGCGATGACCAGGCAAGAGAGGCGATGCGACGCTATGCGGATGAGGGTGTAGTCTCCGGAGAATCGGGTTCTGCAGGGCTTGCCGCACTTCTTGCTATTTCAGAAGCACAACCGGATTTATTCTATGCAATAAATAATAACCGCAGAAATACGTATGTCTTACTATTTAATACTGAAGCGGATACTGACCCGGAGATGTATAAAAAAATTGTCGGGACCTGTCATTGAATTATTAATACATCCGATTAAAACAGTTCTCTTTCTGTAACTTTTTGATTCTCTCTTCGTAGATAACTATGTAATAATAGTTTTCATTATTTGTAGGATTGTATGATGGGTTTACCAGATTTTGCTATTAAGAAGCCGGTTACTATATTTATGATTTTGTTTGGATTGGCTGTGTTCGGGGCGGTCTCGATATTCTACCTTCCGCTAAATTTTCTCCCGACTATTGATCAGCCAATTATGACTGTATATGTACCGTACCAGTCTTCGATGCCATCCGAAGTGGAACGGACTATAACAATCCCACTGGAAGAAAGCCTTGCCACTCTTACAGGGTTAAAGACTATTAAATCCTCGTCGAGCGAGAACAGCTCATACATTGTTCTCGATTTCGAAGGGGATGCCGATATGGATATGGCAACAGTGGAGATAAGGGACAGGGTTGACCGTGTCAGAGGTAAACTTCCTTCTGATGTGAGAAGAGTTATTATAAGGCGGTTTTCAACTGATCAAATTCCGGTAGCAGCATACAGTATAGTCTCCGATGTTGAAAAGGAAGAGCTTTCAAGGATAGTGAATGATGTTCTACAGGTTAGACTTGAGAGGCTGGAAGGCGTCGCACAAGTTTCGGTTTATGGTATCGAAACCAGGCAGATTGACATCGAACTCAGGCTCTCATCTTTAAGAGCTTATAATATAAACCTTTACCAGGTATTCCGTGACCTTGCCAGTAATAATATTAACCTGAGCGCAGGTTATGTTTTTGATGCTGATTCCAAATTTTATATAAGGACAATCGGCGAATTCGATGACGTATCGGAGATCGAGAATGTACCGATCGCTGGCGGCAGGTTGAAACTGAAGGATATTGCGAAGGTTATATATGATTTTCCCGAACGTCAGGGTTACTACAGGTTAAACGGTAAAGATGCGGTTGCCATCACCGTTTTAAAGGAAAATAAGGCGAATCTTGTCGAGGTTACAAACCGTATTCGTGATTGTATTGAGGAATTCAAACAGGATAAACAGTATTCAAAACTGGAGACACAGGTTATCTGGGATGCATCCAGCCAGATTCATGAAAACCTCGACCTGCTCCAGGGTAACGGACTAATAGGCGCCATTTTTGTAATATTAATTCTCTATGTATTCCTGCGTAAATTCAGGAGCCTGCTGATTATAACGGTTGCAATTCCACTTTCAGTTCTAATCGCGTTCGCAATTTTTTATCTGCTCAATTCATTATTCGGGATGAATTTCTCGATAAATCTTCTTTCGCTGATGGGGCTTATCCTGTCGGTCGGTATGCTTGTAGATAACTCTGTAGTCGTCCTGGAATCAATTTTCCGTTACAAGGAAGAGGGAGTTTCTGCAAAAGAAGCTGCGGTACGTGGAAGCAAAGAAGTGGTCACGGCGGTTTTTGCCGCTACACTTACCACAGTTTCTGTTTTTATGGCGCTGATGTTCAGCGGGGGCAGCCAGGTCGAAGTCTGGATGAAAGACTTTGGTATTTCTATTACAGTAGTCATGTTTTCATCCTTGCTTGTAGCCTTGACTCTTGTACCGATGGCAAGCTCGGTTCTTTTCCGCCAGTTCAAACCGGGTAAGGGAAGATTCAGAGATTTCTTCATGGGAAAATTTTCTTCCTTTATCAACAACTTGCTCCGTTACAGGTGGATAACAATTTTCCTGACAGTCGTTCTGCTTATCTTCGCATTTAACCTCTACAGGGACATAAAGGTCAACTATAACTTCGGCGCCACTCAACGAAGGGTGGATATCGATGTCACACTTGCGCATGGTTTAAGTAAAGAGGAGAGGCTCAATATTATTGAAAAGACCGAACAGGTTTTCCTGGAACACAAAGAAGACCTGGAAATGACATCGGTTATTTCCAGTATTGGGCGAACCAGGGGTACTTTTACGCTTTACCTCGAGGATGAGACTAAAAGTAAAAAAAGCACAGAGGAAATCAAAAAAGAAGCGGTAAAAATACTTCCTGTTTTCCCGGGAGTTTTATATAAATCGGGGCTGAATGTCCAGGGTACCGGGAGGTTATCTCTATCAGTCAGAATTAAGGGGGCCGACAGGGCAATTCTTGAAGATATTGGAAAAGAACTTGAAGCAAAATTTAAAGAGAAATTCGGCTCAAAAAGTGTTTATTTTAACCTCGAAGAAGGGGACGAGAGAGTTGTAGTAAGCCTGAACCGAATCCGTTCCCAGAGGTATGGTGCGTCGCCGATGCTGGTAGGTTATTCTTTGTTGGCGGCATACGGTGAACGGCCTGTAACTTATTATAACTCCACCGAAGGTGAAGTGCCGATTATTATCGGGTTGGGTGACGAAGAGAAAGAAGGTGTAAGTTCTGTAAAGAAAATGGGTATCCAGGGCGGATCAAAGATAGTCCCATTAGAGACGATTGCCGGTTTTTCTCTGCGTAAGGGGCCCGCTACACTCGAACGTGAGGATAAAGAAGCTGTAGCGCAAGTTCAGGTTGTGTTCAGTTTTTCACAATTCTTTGAAGTTGTGCAGAATGTATCGGGATACATGAAGGATTATAAGCTTCCAACCGGTTATACCTGGAGTTTTGGTGAGTATTTCATGAGGCAATTTACTGAAAGGGATTCCACAAGTTTTGCCATTATATTAGCTTTAATCATGGTTTATATAATAATGGTAGCGCTTTTTGAGTCCTTTGTTCATCCGTTTACGATTATGACTTCGATACCGTTCGCTTTTATAGGTAGTTACCTCTTGATGTACTTCACGGGTACCGGAATAGATAATATGACCAGGATTGGTTTCCTGGTTTTGATAGGAATTGTAGTTAATAACGCTATTGTGCTTATTGATTATATTAACCAGCTGCGGAAGGAAGGAAATAGCAGGAAGGATGCGATAGTTATTGCCAGCAGCAGGAGGCTACGGCCGATTGTTATCACAGCGCTGACGACAATACTGGCGCTTCTTCCCATGGCTGCGCCGGCACTTTTCCCAGGCCTTTTCGAAACGGGAAACGCTTCTACAGGACAATGGGCGCCCCTTGCATTGGTGCTTGTGGGTGGTTTGACGATGTCTACGTTCCTTACGCTCATTGTGGTGCCGTGTATTTATACAGTTATAGATGATATAAGCAGATCTGTTAAAAGAACAATATTAAAAATTTGACATATACAATTGCATTTTAAGGGAGGATTTCAGATGTTCAAATTACTGAAAGGATTATTAGTTGTGCTCCTGGCCGTGTTCCTGATGACCACTTTGGCCTGTAAGAAAAAAGATACAGACGATATAATGAATATAGAAGGTGAAGGTAAGGGCGAAACTGCTGTTCCTGTTAAGGTTGTGAAGGTAACCAGGGGTGATATCTCATCATATATAGAGACCACCAGTACTCTTGAAGCCGAAAAAGAGGTTGATATTCTAAGCCAGACAACCGGATTGGTTGTAGATCTGAAGGTTGAAGAGGGCGATTATGTAAAGAAGAACCAGGTTTTACTAAGGATAGATGACAGGGAAGCAAAAGCGGCTTTTGAGGCATCTAAAGCCACTTATGAAGAACGCGAGCAGCAATGGGCAAGGGCGCAGGAAACCTATGAGAAGAAAATAACAAGCAAGGAATCATTTGAACAGGCAAGATATAATTACGCCAAGGCGGAAGCCGACCTCCAAACGGCCAAGCTGAGACTTCTTTATACCGAAGTTAAAGCCCCGTTCGAAGGGATAATCACTGAACGCTTGATTCATCCGGGGAGTATGCTTTCCGTTAATCAGAAACTTTTCAAGATTGTCGACAGCACTCCTCTGCTTGCCAGGATCTATCTTCCCGAAAGAGAACTCTCCAAGGTAAAGAAAGGCCAACCGGCTGAGCTGAAACTGGAAGCTTATCCTGGAAAGACTTTCGAGGCTTTTATCAAGATGATTAATCCAGTTGTTGATCCGGACAGTGGTACATTTAAAGTCACCCTGGAGATGAAGTCTGATGAAAATCTGCTCAGGCCCGGAATGTTCGCATCTGTGTATCTGGTAACCGAAACTCATTCAAATGCACTGTTGGTTCCGAAGCAGGCGCTTTTACTCGAGGCGGAGAAGGATACAATTTTCGTTGTGGACGGGAAATTCGCTTATGCTGAGGAGATAAAAGTCGGTTTCCGTGATGATAAAAATATCGAGATACTGGATAGTAAAATCAAGGTAGATTCATATATAGTCGTTGTAGGCCAGGATGGGATCAACAGCGGGACCGAAGTGAAGATGTATGACCTACAGGGTAAAGAAATTAAAGTGGAAGAGAAGCAGGAAGAAGAATTTAACCTTGAAGATCTGGAATAGAGATATCCACAGAGATTAAAATTTTCAAAGGGATAAAGGGCTGATAGCATGAAAATAATAGACCTCTCACTGAAGAAACCGGTAACCATAACGATGTTTATCACGGCTGTGGTGGTATTTGGTATGTTTTCAATCGGGCGTTTACCAATTAACCTGCTGCCGGATATTTCATATCCAACTCTTACAATCCGCACCGATTACCCTGGCGCTGCGCCGGCTGAGGTCGAGAACCTGGTCAGCAGGCCTATTGAGGAAGCAGTGGGCGCGGTAACCAACCTTCAGAGAGTGAGCTCTGTCAGCCGTCCGGAACAATCTGATGTTGTCCTGGAGTTCGACTGGGAAACCGATATGGATATGGCATCTTTGGAAGTCCGTGAAAAATTGGATCTTATACAGCTCCCCGATACAACTTCGAAACCGGTACTGTTAAAATTCGACCCCTCCCTTGATCCTATCATGCGTGTTGGTGTTTACGGCGAGAGCGACAGGATAAAGCTGCGTATTCTTACCGAAAATAAAATAAAACGGGATATCGAGAGGCTGGAAGGTATTGCCTCGGTGGAAGTAAGTGGCGGACTGGTAGAAGAAATTCATGTAATGATAGATACCGAGAAGCTCGCCTCACTGGGGCTCAGCTTAACGCAGATTGCAACCAGGCTGGCTGCTGAAAACATTGACCTTGCAGGAGGGAAGCTTGAGGATGGCGATACCGAATACCTGGTCAGGACTCTGAATCGTTTTATGTCCCTGCAGGATATCTCGGATATCGTTATTACAATTAAAAACGGCGCTCCTGTATTGTTGAAAGATATCAGTAAAGTGAGCAGGGGGTATGAAGACCGCAAACGGATAACACAGATTGACGGCAGAGAAAACGTCGAACTTGCGATATATAAAGAAGCACAGGCGAATACCGTTACCCTTTCTACTCAGATCAAAGATTTGCTGAGCGACCTGGAGGATACACTCAACAAGCGAACAAAACAGCCGATAAAAATGGAAATAATTGAAGACCAGGCGAGATTTATCCACCGTTCGGTCAGTGAGGTAAAGGATGCCGCGATCATCGGAGGCCTCCTGGCTGTTTTTATACTGTTCCTTTTCCTACGCTCATTCAGGAGCACGATGATTATCGGTATTGCAATACCTATCTCAGTAGTTATAACTTTTTTCCTTATGTATATCTTTAAAATTTCCCTCAATATCATGTCACTGGGCGGGTTGACACTCGGTATTGGTATGCTGGTCGATAACGCGATTGTCGTCCTCGAGGCAATACATAGATATAAAGAAAAGGGGATAGGGCCTATCGAGGCAGCCAAGAAGGGAGCAAGTGAAGTCGCAGAAGCTGTAACCGCTTCCACACTCACGACAGTTTTTGTATTTGTTCCGATTGTTTTTGTTACCGGTATTGCGGGGCAGCTGTTCCGTGACCAGGCTCTTACGGTTGCTTTTTCTCTCACAGCTTCGCTTATTGTAGCGCTGACTCTAATACCTATGTTATCTTCTCTAACTAAGGAGAGGTGGGCGGTTGAAGCTGAGGAAGAGGTTAAAAAGCCATTTTTCCTGCGTGTCTGGATTGAATTCCTGATGCTTAAAATTTTCAGGTTTATAAAAAATATTGTCGGGCTTATATCCAAAGCCCTGCTATTTGTCCTTAATCCGATACTTGATGTATTTGATAAAGGTTTTAACTGGCTTACCAGGGTTTATCCACCGCTTCTAAAAGCTGCCATAAAGAGGCCAGGGAGAGTTATCCTGACAGCTGTAATTGCATTTCTTATTTCTTATCTTTTATATACTACACTTGGGGGAGAGCTGATTCCTGAGATGTACCAGGGTCAGTTTTATGCAGACCTCAGGTTCCCGGCGGGTACACCAATAGAAAAAGTTGATGGAGAACTACAGAAGCTTGTCAAAGAATTCAAAGGTATCGAAAATCTTGACCGGATTTATACGATAGCCGGTTCTACATCTAAAACCGGTGGCACGAAAGATGAGCAGCGTGAAAACCTTGGCCAGTTAGTTGTATTTCTTAAAGAGGGATCGACTGAAAATGATGAATCGGTTGTAATGGAAGCAATGCGCTCCCGTTTTTCCAAATATCCGGGGCTTGAACATGAATTCGGGAGGCCGGCATTTTTCAGTTTTAAGACTCCTATTGAGGTTTATATCAAGGGGCGTAACCTTTTGATTTTAGATAGGTTATCACGTCATCTTAAAAACCGGATGGATAAAATCGAAGGCCTTGTTGATATTCGTTCAAGTATGGAGAGTGGAAACCCGGAAATCCAGATCAGGTTTGACCGGGTAAAACTGGCGACTATAGGTACCGATCTTGCCACTGTTGCGAGCTTGATACGTACTAAAGTGCTGGGTGATGTTGCAAGCGAGTTTATACGTACCGACAGGAAAATCGATATCCGGATCCGCGCCGAGGAAAAGTACCGTAAGAATATTAAAAACCTTGAGAATCTGAATATTGCCCCGACCGGAGGAAAGCCTATTCCACTGAAATCGGTCGCTGATATACAAATCGCCAGGGGCCCTATGGAGATAAGGAGGGTTTCCCAGGAGAGGACTGCCCTGATCACAGCGAACCTGGATGATACCGATCTCGCAAGCGCTGCCTCAGCGATAACCAAAGAGATTGAGGCAATGAATATGCCTGAGACATACTTTGCAGAAATAGGCGGGCAACGTAAAGAGATGGATTCGTCTTTCTCCAGTATGCGGTTTGCAATTTTCCTGGCAATTTTCCTTGTTTATCTCGTCATGGCTTCCAACTTTGAGTCGCTTCTGCATCCGTTTGTCATAATGTTCACGATCCCGTTCGGCCTTATCGGCGTGGTTTTGTTCCTCTTCATTTTTAATATTACTGTGAATATCGTTGTCCTGATAGGTGTCATTATGCTTGCTGGAATTGTGGTCAATAACGCTATTGTATTGGTGGACTATACTAACCAGCTGAGAGCTGAGGGAATGAGCAAGAACGATGCGCTTGTCGAGGCAGCTCAGGTGCGCCTGCGCCCGATCTTGATGACGACCGCAACAACTATCCTGGGCCTGCTGCCAATGGCAATCTCACTATCGGAAGGATCGGAGCTTCGAATCCCGATGGCGATTACAGTTATCGGCGGTCTATTAGTAGGAACGATGCTTACACTGATAATGATCCCGACAGTCTATTCTCTGCTGGATAGAAAGAAATAAACAGTTTAATAAATTATACTGTTCGCCTCATGATTAAAAGTAACTTGATCAGGATGAGGTCTGATTATATTTTTTATCAAGCCAGATGAATAGCCATACTATCAGGCCACCTGCAACAGCGGCTATTACCGTCCAAACTTCGGTGTTGCTGAAACTTTGCGGGATGATGTTCGAAAGGTAAATTGTTTCGCTACCAACCTGAGCTGTCGATTTAAAAGGCCAGATTGCCCATAGCGACCCGACCACGAGCCCCAGTAGGAAACTCATCGTTCCATCGTACCAGCGTTCGAGAAGGAAGTTTATAAATCTTGTAAAGAGCAGGATACCGAATAAACAGCCAAGTATAAAAATGCCGAGGACAGCTAGATTCCTGTCAGTAACGGCTTTGAGGATATCGAAATATGCTCCCATCAGTAAAAGCAGGAATGAACCGCTGATGCCGGGGAGGATCATCGCTGAGATGGTAATGCCGCCTGCGATGAAAAGGTATATAGCCCTTAGCGCAGAGAGGTTTTCTGTTCCGCTTTCGCCTGACTGTTCTTGTGCAAGTTTTATCGCCTGTTTCTTCTCAGCTTTCTCAATCATGCTTTCTCCGCTTATAGTAAATGATAGCCCGACAACAATACCTATTGATATCATGGCGATCAGGAGACAAAGCCAGGTTTTTTTCTTGATCAGGTCAAGAGGAACGAGTATGGATACAGCTACCAGTCCGAAGAAAAAGCCGTAAGTAGGTTCATGCCAGTTTTCAAGCAGATAAGTCATAAGACTGGCAAGTGCGACAACGGTTGCAATAGCGCCAAAAGCAAGGACAGCGAGGAAAGCGGCATCTATCCTTTTCATTTCTTCTTTAAAGGCATTTATTTTTTCTTTCTTAAAAGATAAGACAGCGAATATCGCTTTAAATGTATTTAAGGAGATATTTTTAATTGCTGAAATCAACCGCTCGTAAATACCCAGAACAAGTGCCATAGTACCGCCCGAGACACCGGGTATAATATTGGCAACACCTATTGCAGCGCCTTTCAGTACATCAACCAGAATCTGCTTAATACCGTATCTTTTATCCATCTTCACTCCCGATTTTTATTTAAAATAACCTGTGGATTATCACAAAAGGACTGTTTTTTGCAATCTTTTCTTTGAATACATAACGACGAAAAGTTCTAAAAAGAATTGTCAGCGTAAGTGAACCTTGACCATATTTTAAACGTAATATATATTGAGTATTACTAATTACGTATTTGTTGAGGTGGAAAAATGAGGAAATTATATAGATCTTCGACTGACAGGGTTATCTCAGGGGTTTGCGGCGGCCTGGGAGAATATCTTAATGTTGATGCAGTCATTATAAGGTTATTATGGGCATTGCTGTTTTTTGTTGGCGGTGCCGGATTAATTGCTTATATAGTAGCGGCGATTGTAATTCCGCTTGAACCAATAGGGGTTGCCGAGAAAAAAGTGGAAAAATCGTCTAAAACTTCAACACCTTCTTTTGTACCATTGCTTATAGGTTTATTCCTGGTGTTGCTTGGCGTTTCGGCGCTCGGGCATAACATGGGATGGTATCCTTTCGGATGGGCGACATTCAGACATATCATGTGGATATTCTTCCCGGCGGTATTTATTATATTCGGTTTTCTGTTGATATTCCGCTCCCTGGCGGACAGAAATCAATCGACAGCCGGTGGGCGCGCTGCGCAGGCAGAACCTTTACCAAGTCCGGATGGAGATATTAAAAAGAAGTCAGCGGGAACGAAAGCTAAAACCGCGGAGATTAAAGAAGAGCCATCATATTCTAAAGCAGCTTCCTATCCAAAAGAGAAAAAAGCAGAAACACAGACACAGACAAACAAGAAAAAACAAACGGAGAATAATATGGGAAACGTTGCAAGTAATACAAAGAAATTATACAGGGATATGGATAACCGAATGATTTCGGGAGTCTGTTCAGGGCTTGCAGAGTATCTTGACCTCGATGTTTCAATAGTACGTGTGCTTTGGATCATTATGACCATTATGACAGGTATCGTCGGTGGTGTTATAGCTTATCTTTTGATGGTTTTTATAGTACCGATGAAGTAGAAAAAGCACATAAATCGTGAATTATTGAGAAAAAAATACACTATCTACTTGCATAATTAACCTATTATGCTAAATTATGCCTCTTCGGATGGGCCCGTAGCTCAGCTGGTAGAGCAGTGCCCTTTTAAGGCATTGGTCGAAGGTTCGAATCCTTCCGGGCTCACCATTTTTTTATACCCATCCAACCTACCATTATTTTTTCACTATGGTATATTTTTATCCTTAAACAAGAATAATAACTAAAGGAGACTTTCGATGGATATATTCAAAAACGCTGAGGATATTATTAAAGATTATACTGTTACTGACAGATTTCTAAAATATGTAAAGATCGATACTCAATCTTCCGAGGAATCGGAAACCTTTCCCAGCACTGAAAAACAGAAAGACTTATTGAAAATACTTAAGAGTGAATTGGAAGAGATCGGTCTTGATGATATCCAGATGGATGAATATGGCTATGTTACTGCAACATTACCGGCTAACCTACCCGCTGATTGGCCAAAGGATAAAAAAGTTCCGGTCATTGGATTCATGGCTCATGTGGATACATCTCCTGATTCCAGCGGTGAAAATGTAAACCCGATAATCCATAAAAATTATCAGGGCGGGGAGATAAAACTGCCTAAAGGTGAGGGTTTAGTGCTTAATTATGAAAACTCTCCTAATTTAAAACATTGTATCGGTATGGATATCATCACGGCGGACGGCACTACGTTGTTAGGAGCTGATGATAAATCAGGATGCGCAGAGATCATGGATGCAATGAGAATATTCAAGGAGAATTCCCAGATATATCATGGAGAGATCAAGATTGCTTTTACCCCGGATGAAGAAGTGGGGATGGGTACAAAATATTTTGATGAGAAGAAATGGGGTGTAGATTTCGCTTATACAATGGATGGTGGCGAACTTGGGGAAATAGAGATCGAGACCTTCAATGCTGATACCTTTGTAGCGAAATTTACGGGAGTAAGTTACCATCCTGGTTATGCCAAGGGTAAACTTTTAAATGCAGTTAAAATGGCTTCTACTTTCATAGATATGCTC
>JAFGBY010000127.1 GCA_016932915.1 Acidobacteriota bacterium
CCACAAAGAGAATATCAATCCCAAAGCCAGACATTACGAGATGGACCTCAGGGATGAAAATATAAATAAAATTTTCAAAGATGAGAAAATTGATATAGTTTATCACTTTGCCGCGCAGGTAAAGGTGGTCAAATCGATAGAAAACCCTAATTTTGACCTAGATGTCAACCTCGGTGGCAGTATGAATCTGCTTCGCGCCTGTGTGGAAAATAAAGTAAAAAAAGTCATATACAGCTCGACAGGCGGAGCAGTTTACGGGGATCCAAAATTTGAAGATCTACCGGTACCTGAAGAGTACCCTCTCAATCCTCTCTCCTATTATGGTATCCATAAACACACAGTCGAACATTACCTGTATTTGTTTAAAACCAACTACGGGCTTGATTATTCTATCCTGCGGTACCCGAACGTCTATGGCCCACGGCAGGATCCTCATGGTGAAGCTGGAGTTGTAGCAATCTTCTCAATATTGATGCTTGAAGGCAGACAACCCACAATATTCGGAGACGGTGGAAAAACACGCGATTATGTTTATGTGGCTGACGTGGTAAAGGGAAATCTTGCAGTACTGGAAAATGGCAGTGGAGAGATATTTAACCTCGGTCATGGAATCAGTATCAGCGATCAAGATGTATTTGATACACTTCAGAAAACCATTAAAACAGATTTGAAACCAATATATGCCGATAAGAGAACAGGTGAAGTCGAACATATTTCCCTGAATCCAAATAAGATTAAAAACAGACTCGGTTGGAAGCCTGATGTAGATTTTAAAACCGGTTGTGAAAAATCGGTTGAATACTATAGAGACAAACCTGCCTGGATTAAATCATTCTAAGAGGTAATATTAAATGAAAACAGGAAAAACAGTCTTTGCTGTTATAATTATTATTATTCTGACTGCGATAGCGGCATTCCTTCTGTTCAGGAGCAGTGAGGATATCAACTATGAAAACTTTGATATTATAAATAATTTTGAAAAAGCTGAGAAAACAGGCCTCGACACGAGCGAGATAATCAATAATGGCTTTAAAGTAGATAGAAAGCTATACAACAAGGCATTTAATCGTGCTATAGCCCTTGGCTTCAGCAATACTATCAAAATCGTAAACTATGAGAAGCCTGAGGTATTTGAAACCACAACGACCGGAGATTATGGATTATGGTTTAAAATAAAACCCCATGGAATATACAACCAGCGGCACTCTGTAATATTCGGAAAGGTTGATGATAAGAATTTTTATAGAATTACCCTGCTTGTAAAAAAAGAGGGACATATAAAGATAACTGAAACACGGAACGGAACTGAAAAGGAAATCTACTCCAAGGATGAAAAATTCAGCGATCAGTTTAAATACATAATCACTGTCAGCCTCGTCAGGGATAAGATTGTACTGACCCAGGGAAGAGTTATCCTTGATATTATCCCACGGCTCATCCGAAGCGATCATACTTCACTGGTAATCGAAAAATCCGAGGTACCGAAAGACAGTATCTACATAATTAAGTACAGTAAATTTTCCGATTCTGTAATAGATATTCTTTATAATAATCTTTCTGTAACCAATCTACAGGAAAATAGAGTTTGGCCAATTTCAGAAAACAGCGATAAAAACCTCGTTTATGTTGGTGATTCAACAGTATTCCGCCGCGCAGTGGCTATGCCTGCAAACTCATCATTTAAAATCGGTATAGATAGAGTCCCGGAAAATTCTTACCTTGTTTTCGACTACGCAACGGTGGCGGAAAATGAAGACCCAAGCAGACAATTGAAACTTCAACTAAATATTCTCACGAAAAACGGAGATAAGTTAGTCTCGAAAGAGCTCGATTCCAAAACGGAATTGACCTGGTCTTCACAAAGTGAATCATTGAGTCAGCTGACTGGCGAATCGATTAAGGTTGAATTCCTAGTAAGCACAGCGATGAAGTTCGGCTATGAGAATAATGATATAGTTTTCATAGCCAATCCAGTAATAAGGACAAAAAGGAAAGCTGATGATAAAAACGTTCTTCTGATCTCATTGGACACCCTCCGAGCAGATCATCTTGGTTGTTACGGATATAAACGTGATACATCACCAAATATTGATAAGCTTGCCGCAGAATCCGTTTTATTCGAAAATGCATTCACGCATTCTCCCTGGACATTGCCTGCCCATGCATCAATGCTGAGCTCTCTCTACCCTTTGGAGACGGGTACCGTCCTTGGTGACGATTCATACCAGATTACTTATTCACGTCTTGTCGATTCCGTTAAAACGATAGCCGAATATATGAAGGACAACGGTTATAAAACTTTCGCTGTAACCGGGGGTGGATGGCTATCGCCAACGGTCGGCTTTAACCAGGGATTTGAATTCTATAAGAAACTTAAAGAAAAAATGCCAAAGACTGATATACAGGATATTATCTCCATCGCAAGGCGGGCAATCGATGATTCAAAGGACGAAAAATGGTTCGGTTTCATACATTCATATGAAATCCATGAACCTTATATCCGGACTCATTTCGAAGCTGATCCCACCGATGGGAAAGCGGCTCAGGTAATAGCGAACTATGACAGCGGTATCCACTATGCTGACAAAGAAGTTGGAAGATTATTAGATTTCCTGCGTGCCGAAGGTCTACTGAAAAATACAATAGTTATCATCACAAGTGATCATGGCGAAGCTTTTTATAAACATGAGACCGGTGAACCTGAGAGTTATAAATTCGGTCGCCACGGTCATACTATGTATGACGAGCTATTGAGAGTACCCCTTATTATCGGTGGCGGAATTGATCAAATTACAAAAGTTCACAGGAATAAAAACCTGGTGAGGTTAGTCGATATAATGCCTACAGTTCTCGATGTTATCGGATGCGAAATTCCTAAGGATATCCGTGGTATCAGCCTGGTTCCAATTATGACCGGCGACGACACACATGACAGACTCTCATTTGCAGAGTGTATCAAAGATCTCCCGGAGAAAGAACAGAAAGCTCTGAGAACAACAGAGTACAAATTAATACATACACCTGCGATCAAGGATAATGATAAATTTTCCAGGTTATACGACCTGAAGAATGACCCAGGTGAAATAAATGATATAGCATCCAGCAAACCAGCGATGACAGCTTCGCTAATGAAACGGATGAACACGATCCTGAATAGCATCATGGAAAACGCCAAAAGGATTATCCTCAGTAAAGATGGGAAAATGGATGAGGATGAATTACGGAAGGAACTGGGTAAACTCGGCTACCTTGGTAACTAGTCTATCATCGTACTTCGACTGCCAGTGATTTTGAATCTCCATTTGCCAGGGACAGTTTAATAAAAAACCTGTCTGAATTCAGAGGGAAATCAGACTTAACTTTCACAGAAAAACCGGCCTCTACCTGTCCAATTGGAATAACCGTATCCTCCTGCAATTCAACATAGGGAGCAGCCCAATCTGAAAGTAACTCAATTTTTACTGGTGTTGGAGATGAATCCAAAGAAGGATGATTTAAAGTGACTGTTCCCAATGTAATTCTTCCCCTGTTCACTATTGGTGGATCCAATAAAACAGATTCAATACTGATATTAGAGATGACCTTGATACCTTTTTTCTCAAAAAAGATATCATCGGAAATACAAGTCACATAAAAATCAACCCCATCGAGATATTCACGCTCAGTCTTGAGTGATACATCATAGGTCGATGATCCTTGAGGAAATTTAAAACTTAATTGATGCGGCAATATGCCATACGCCCAAATACTATCGGGTTCCGGAGTCTTTATTTTTAATGAACATGATAATCCTCCCTCTGGTGCCGGTCCATCAATCTTCATCGCAAGAGTCGATTCCTTACCTACCATTAAATCTGGACTGATAGTAAAACCAATTAACCGGAATGGATTAATGATATATTGTTGAGATATTTTTTCATGTACTTGTACATAAGCCATGACAGTAAACTTGCTTTTATTAAGGGCGTCTTTTCCAATCTTAATATCGAACGAGGCTTCATCCTTTCCTCCAGGGATAATCACACTATCCGGCATACTGACAAATTGCGCTCCGTAATCCGAGAGCAAGAAATTAACTGTTGCTTCCTTTCCGAAAGCGATATCCTCCAGTTTTACTGTCCCGATAGCACTTTCCCCTCTATGAAGATGAAAAGGAACAATACTCAGACTTTTAACCTTTGCTTTTGATGCAATATTAACTGTAATAGAACTACTTTTACTGAAACCTTTAGCTGTAACTTTCAAATATTCCTCTGCTTGCCATTTAATCTGCAATGAGAATTTTCCGGACGTTTCACCTTCCGGAATAGTTATTTTATCGGGAACGAGATAGATTTCCCCGGCAGCCGGTCCATCAGCTGATAGTCTAACTTCTGTTCCGCCTCTAAGAGCCGGTTTATCCAGAACAACCCCAAATATATTATTTGTATCACCTTTAAATGTGTATACATCAGAATCACTGCCGCCAAAGGTTATATCCTTAACCTCAGCCGGCCAAAGAACTTTAATGCTTTTTTTGGTCCGGTTTTCTCCCAGAGATGCAATGATATCCACACCCTCCGGGTATTCCTTTGAAGATTTCATCTCGAAAGTTGCAGATACATTTCCTTGTCGAATAAATAAATCATAATGACGCTGAACAAACCCACCCGCCTCATTACCTTCGATTGTCTTAATGTCCACCTTAATCTCGTATCCATCCGATGGCGCTACTCTATCCAACACAACCATTGCTTGAGTTTTTTCACCGACGATCATCGGTATGCCATAGATTTTCAGGTCAATCTTTACCAGTTCTTCAGGATCTATAGTTTTAACTCCCAGTTTTGAAGAGTCGACCTGCTTTTTCCCCTCAAATATCTTCTTTGGAGTAGATGTGGAAACAGTGAACATCCCTGGTTTAGCTATCGTTCCCGTAACATTAGTAGTTTTTCTTATCAACTGGCTTTTTCTATTTTTATTATCAATTGCTCTAATTTTAATTTCTTGTTTGCCAATTGATGATGCACTCATTTTCATTTTGAAAGTATATTTAGTTAGGGAATTTCCATTAAGTATTTTTTTCTTTCCCTCGAATTCAACACTGACTGCTTTAATCCCGTTTTGAGCCTTTACGGTGAAAGATATAGAAAATTCAGTATTACATGGTACCGATGAAGGAATGTTTAAATTCTGGATTATAGGTCCGTTGTTTGCTGAAAATGATACAATCGGGATAATTAGAAAAATAAAAAGGAAAAATAGATTTACAGAATTATAATTACGTAAAGAAAACATCACCAAACCTCTTGATTAGGATTGCCTTAAAGTGTGGTGATTATAGCACGATTAGATGTTTTTGTCAACTCGGTTTACAACAGAGAACTATTTTACATCAAAACCGCGTGTTTTCTTTTAATCAGTTCATTCTTCTGTTTTTCGAGACGTCGAGACGCAGGATAGCCCTAGCAAGCGCAGCCCTTGCCCGTTCGAAATCAACTTCTGACTGTTGAATATCCTTGATTCTCTCTTCCGCTCGTTTTTTAGCTTCTTGGGCGCGCTCAATATCGATTTCATCCGCTTTTTCGCTTTTCTCCGCCAGTACCGTAATATGATCAGGTAATACTTCAGCGTACCCATTTAAAACCGTCATATAATGCCACTCTTTACCTTTACGGTAAGACATCTTTCCCTCGGAAAGCAGGACAAGGTAAGGAGTATGGCCAGGCAGCGCCGTGAAATACCCTTCTATTCCGGGCGCTGAAAACTCATCTACGTCCTCTTCCTTCAGTACAAGCCTGTTCGGAGTAACAATTTCCAGTTTGAATTTACCAATCATGTCTTTCTACGAGTACCCAAGTTTCTTTGCGTTATCAATAACCTCGTTAATATCCCCAACATAGAAGAATGCCTGCTCAGGCAGGTGGTCAACTTCACCTTCCAGTATGGCTTTAAAGCTGGCTATAGTATCCTGGATTTTCACGTAACGTCCTTCACGGTTTGTAAACTGTTCGGCAACAAAGAACGGTTGGCTGAGGAATTTCTGTATCTTACGTGCTCGAGCAACAGTCAGTTTATCCTCTTCCGACAATTCATCGATACCAAGAATTGCTATGATATCCTGCAAATCTTTGTACTTCTGGAGTATCTGCTGAACTTCACGGGCAACCCGGTAATGCTCATCGCCGACGACTTTCGGATCGAGAATTCTTGATGTAGATTCCAATGGGTCAACAGCAGGGTAAATTCCAAGCTCTGATATCTGCCTCGAAAGGTTGGTGTTAGCATCGAGGTGAGCGAACGTTGTCGCCGGGGCAGGATCGGTATAATCATCAGCTGGAACATAAATTGCCTGAATAGATGTGATCGAACCGTTTTTTGTCGAAGTGATTCTCTCTTCCAGTTCACCCATCTCGGTTGCCAATGTGGGCTGGTAACCAACTGCGGAAGGCATTCTACCCAGGAGCGCTGAAACTTCAGAACCAGCCTGTGTAAATCTGAATATATTATCGATGAATAAAAGTGTATCTGTACCTTCGGTATCGCGGAAGTATTCGCATACCGTCAACCCGGTCAATCCGACTCTTAAGCGAGCTCCGGGCGGCTCGGTCATCTGGCCATAAATCAGGGCAGTTTTATCAATAACACCGGTCTCTTTCATATCGAGCCAGAGGTCGTTGCCTTCCCTTGTCCGCTCGCCAACACCCGCAAATACCGAATATCCACCGTGCTCTTTAGCAACACGATGAATCATTTCCATAATGAGAACGGTTTTACCAACACCTGCGCCACCAAATAGGCCGGTTTTTCCACCTCTTGTATAAGGTTCAAGCAGGTCAATAACCTTGATACCGGTCTCGAACATCTCGATCTCTGTTGACTGATCTTCGAGGGATGGGGCTTTCCTGTGGATAGGCAATCTCTCGGTGTGTTTTATTTCTCCGAGTTTATCAACAGGTTCTCCAAGAACGTTCATTACACGGCCAAGAGTTCCCTTACCTACAGGGACCGAAATCGGGTTACCGAGGTCTACAGCGTCCATACCCCTGACCAGGCCATCGGTCGGCTCCATAGCAATGCATCTGACTCTGTTTTCACCGAGATGCTGGGCAACTTCAAGGGTAATATCTATATTAACTACGCCTTTTTTCTTATTATCGACAATCCTGACAGCATTATATATTTCAGGGAGGTTACCCGAATTAAACTCTATGTCAACGACAGGTCCTACAACCTCGATTACTTTACCAATGTTCCTGTCAGTCTTCTGTGCCGTTTTTGTATTCGTTACCTTTTTGATGGCCATATAACTATCCTTTCAAGGCATCCGCGCCGCTGACAACTTCAATTAACTGTGTCGTAATTGTCTGCTGCCGCAACTTATTCATCTTTAATGTTAGCGATTCTATAATATCCTGTGCGTTATTTGTAGCATTCTCCATAGCGTTCATACGAGCAGCCTGCTCTGCCGCGTTCGATTCCAAGAGCACCCGCCATACCTGAGTCCTTATATGAAGCGGAATCAATTGTTCAAGAATCTCTGTTTCTGTAGGTTCATAGATATAATCTACATCATCGTTGCTGGAATCCATATCAATCTCGCCTATCGGCAGAAGCCGTTCGACGACGACACGTTGCTGGAGAACGGATTTAAATTCATTATAAACCATATAAACAGCATCGAGCTGTTTTTCTGTGTATTCCTGTATCATCTGGTCGGCAATCTGTATAGCATAGTCATAATTCAAGTCGTTGTAGATTCCAACATACTCATGCTTGATATTGAAGTTTCTCTTCTTGAAGAAATCCCTACCCTTCCTGCCGACTAAATTGAGATAAAGCTTCTTATCGCTTTTTCTCGCCTCCAGAAAATCCTCTGACTGCTTTATAATATTCGTATTAAACGAACCGCATAAACCCTTATCACCGGTCACAATTACAAGTTCTATGTTCTCATCACCCCTGACTCTGAGCAAAGGGTGATTAGTGGGATTAACTCTCCTCGTAAGCGAATCGAGCATATCCCGCATATGTGTGGCATAAGGCCTTGCAGCCAGTATATCCGATTGAGCCCGCCTCATCCTGGCGGCTGCAACCATTTTCATGGCTTTAGTTATTTTTTGCGTACTTTTAACGCCTTTTATTCTCTGTCTCAGGTCTATTAATGCAGCCATAAACTATATCCGTCAGTTTACTCTTATTCTTCAGAGGTTTTTATCTGGTTATCCTTGATAAATTTAGATTGAAATTTTTCAATCGCAGCAAGGACCTTTTTCATCAATTCATCACTGATATCGCCGGTTTTTACAATTTCGGCCAGTATTTCTTTATTGTTTATATCAAAATCTTTGTGAAGATCTTTTTCAAACTTGTTGATCATATCCACAGGTATCTTATCCAGAAATCCTTTTGTTCCGGCAATGATCGATACGATCTGTTTCTCGACATCCATCGGTGCGTATTGATCCTGTTTCAACAGTTCCTGCAAGCGTTCACCTCTTGCCAGCTGATCCTGTGTGGCTTTGTCGAGATCAGCGCCAAATTTCGCAAACGCTGCAAGATCCCTGTACTGCGCAAGTTCGAATCTCATGATACCTACGACCTTTTTCATAGCCTTGATCTGTGCGCTTCCACCGACCCTGGATACTGATAATCCAGCGTTGATGGCCGGCCTGAAGCCACTGTAGAACAGGTCGGGCTCAAGGTAAATCTGGCCGTCAGTAATAGAAATAACATTTGTCGGGATATAAGCCGAAATATCTCCAGCCTGTGTCTCGATAATAGGCAACGCGGTAAGCGATCCGCCGCCGTTTTCATCGTTGTATTTCGCAGCCCTTTCGAGCAGACGTGAATGCAGGTAGAATACATCGCCGGGGAATGCTTCACGTCCCGGTGGGCGCCTGAGAAGAAGCGATACCTCACGGTATGCCGCAGCATGTTTCGATAAATCATCATAAATAATAAGACAATGTTTACCGTTATCACGGAACCACTCGCCTATGGCGCATCCGGCATAAGGTGCGATATAAAGCATTGGAGCAGGGTCGCTGGCGGAAGCTACAACGATCGAGGTATAATCCATTGCGCCGTGATCTTCCAGGGTCTTGATAACTCTTGAGATAGTAGATTTCTTCTGTCCTACCGCAACATAGATACAATATACATTTTTACCCTTCTGGTTGAGGATTGTATCGATTGCGATTGCGGTTTTACCGATCTGACGGTCGCCGATTATAAGTTCTCTCTGTCCCCTGCCAATAGGGATCATCGAATCAATCGCTTTTATACCGGTCTGAAGTGGTTCTTTAACCGGTTGACGCTCAATAACGCCTGGCGCAAGCCTTTCAATGGGGTTAAACTCTTTGGTTTTTACAGGACCTTTACCGTCCAGGGGAGTGCCAACAGCATCAACAACCCTACCTATGACTGCCTCACCAACGGGTACTTCCATGATTCTCCCCGTTCGCTTTACTTCATCACCTTCCCTGAGGTGTTCATAATTACCAAAAATGACTGTACCAACGTTATCTTCTTCAAGGTTGAGCGCCATTCCCACTGTATCGCCCGGAAAATCGAGCAATTCACCAGCCATAACGTTTTCGAGGCCATGTATCCTGGCGATACCATCGCCAACAGAGATAATCGTACCGATTTCTTTTACATCGAGTTTCTTATTGAAATCGGCGATTTCCTGTTTGATTATCCTGCTTATTTCTTCCGCTTTTATCTGCATTGATTAGTCTCCAGTTAACTGTTTACGCATCATCTCAAGTCTGTTCCTGATGCTTCCATCATAAATAACTCCGCCAATCTGGATTTTTACCCCCCCGATTAGCGCAGGATCCTGGTGCAGTTCCATTTTAATATCTTTCCCGGTTATCCTGGATAATTCAGCCTGAATATCTTTCTGCTCCGTCGGGCTCAATTCATCTGAATAAAACAGCTTTGCCCGCTCTATACCTGCTTCCTTGTCGATAAAAGCAAGGAATTCATTGTATATAGTCTCAACTATATTCAACCTGCCTTTATCAGTAATCAACAAAAGTAACCTTATAAAAACAGGATGAAACCCGGCTTTTTCCGAAAGATCGGTAATAATCTTCTTTTTCTTCAGTGGCGATATCGCCGGGGACAAGAGAACAGCATTCAGTTCTTTGTTATCCCCAAATAGTTTAATAAAATAATCAAAACTATCCCGTATTTTTACAAATTCCTTTTCCTCCGGGGCAGCCTGGTAAAGCGCCTTAGCATAACGGGTAGCTATTATAGTATCGAGCAATTGCTACTCCTCTTTCAGGAATTGAATATATTCTTTAACCAGTTTTTTCTGATCAGCTGAATTAATATTTTTCGTCACAAGTTCTCTGCTCTTATCGATAGCAAGGTCGGCAATCTTACTTTTTAATTCCTTATTCGCCATTATATATTCAGCCTCAATTTCCCGTCGTGTCATCTCAACCAACCGCTCCGCATCATTCCTGGCTTTAGAGAGAATTGCCTCTTTTTCATCCAGGGCTTCTTTTCGTGCCTTTTCGATAATTTCTGATATCTCATCATCAAGTGTTTCAAGCCTGCGGTTGATCTCTTTAACTTTTTCCTGGTATTCTTCTTTATCCTTCTCTGCAGTCTCGAGGGTCTCTTTGATATTTTTCTCTCTGTCTGAGAAGAAATTTTTTAGCGAACCACCTGCAAAGAACAATATTATATCTATAAGCAGCAGGATATTAAAAGCCTTCTGGGCAATCTCCCACGGATTTATACCATGAGCATCCGGAGGCACAGACGGCGGTAAAACCGTCAGCGCTACTCCGATGATAACCCAGAGAAGTAACCCTGTTTTAATACCAAATTTAGTAATCATAAATCACAGTTCAGGAGATTTTTTTACCCAGGATAGTCCCGGCTATTTCTCTCGCAAAAGCATCAGCGTCTTTTTCCAGCTTTATAATAACATCCTGTGACGCTCTGCTGATTTCATCTCTTGCGTTGGAAAGCATTTCATGTGCTTCCGTCTGGACAGTTTTTATAAGCTCTTTTCTTGTGTCGAATCCTTCATCCCGGGCTTTTTCATGTATTTCCCAGACCTGGGTGTTCGTATCAGAGAGAGCTTTATCAAGTTTCTCGCGGTTCTTCTCTATCTTAACCTGTGCATCAGCAATTATCGATTGAGAATCGTTAATAATTCCTTCACGTTCCTCCAGGATTTTTCCTATCGGATCAAATAACTGCTTTTTCAGAATAATATATAATATTATCCCCAGGGCAAAGATATAGATTATCTCTGAGAAATGAATCTCCACCTATACAACATCCTTTTTCAACTCATCAATGTGTTTTGAAATCGTGCTGATTATAGTCAGTTTGCCTTTTTTGGATTTGATTGCATCGAATACTTTTTTAGTATACCTGGTAGCCATCATTCCAATTGCATCACCGACAACTTCATAAATCTCATCCATCATTTCAGAATTTTCAGTTTCTACTTTTATTTCTGTCTCACCGGATAAAGAACCTCCATGAGGATTGAGAGACATCGCAATAACATTGTCTTTTTTCCTGAATTCCCAAATTTGTGGATTTCCCGGCTTTTTAAGCTCCATCTCGACATCCCAACCGGCTTTTTTCATTGCCTGCTCAATAAAATCCGCAAGTACTTCAAGATATTTTGTATCAGCAGTCAGGCTAAAATATTTCTCGTTCATATAACTCCCTCATCCAATAAAAATACGGTTAAAACTTATAAATAATCCTTTATTTCTTCTCGGCCTTGTGGTGTTTTTCATGCTGTCCTGAACCGCCATGCTCGAAAGCAGGCACAAGGAAGATCGGAGCCAGGAGAGTGGTCAGCATAGTCATCATGATAGAAACTCCGAACAGTTCCGCTCCTATAACACCCCGTGATAATCCGATTCCGGCAACAATCAGTGCAACCTCTCCGCGTGGGAGCATGCCGACACCGACTCTCCAGGCGCCTCGTGTATTGAAACCAACAAACTTAGCAGGAATTCCGCAACCGAGAACCTTGGTTATAATTGCCAGTACACTGATTACTAATCCGAAAACAAGAGCAGTCTTCATTGCCCTGAAATCCACCAGCATACCCATGATTACGAAGAATACAGGCACAGTCGCGCTGTAGAGCCCCTGGATTTTTTCCTCCAGTTCGTGCGCAATCTTGGTATTGGATAATGCAAGACCGATTGAATACGCGCCGATAATCATTGCGAGGCCGAACATTTCAAATATCGCCGCGCAAACAAATGAGATACCAACCGCTACGCTGATCGATGCACCGGGCGAGCGGAAAAGCGAAATAAATTTTGCTATATGTTTTGAGAATATTATCGCCAGGGCGGTAAATGCTACATAAAATCCGGCTGCTTTAAAAGTAACCGCTCCAATTGTACCGAAGTCAAAGTTACCGGTTTCGGCAAGGTTAACTACGATAGCAAGTACCAGGATACCCAGTACGTCATCAACTACCGCGCCGCCTAGAATTGTTACACCCTCCGGCGTATCGAGTTTCTGGATATCGGAAAGTACTCTTGCTGTGATACCAACTGATGTCGCGGTCATAATCGCGCCCATGAATAAGGCAGCGCCGGTGCTCTCGACACCCATAAACCTGGCGCCATAGTATCCGGCAGCAAACGGGAAAATAACTCCGCCGATTGCTATAATCGTCGCCGGGCCGGCATACTTCAGGAAGGTCTTCAGGTTTGTCTCGAGGCCCGCTACGAAGAGCAAGATAACAGCCGCAATCTGAGCGAAAGTGTATAGCTCAGTTGAAACCGGGATGTTCGATACTATGTGGTGCGGCAGTTCAAACAGAGCGCCAACCACTGGCAGCTTAATGTATGCGCCCAGCGCGTATGGGCCGATGATCATACCGGCAATCAATTCACCGAGAACACTCGGTTGTTTCAGTACTTTTTCAGTAAATTCACCAACGATTTTGGCTATTATTAAAATTAGGCCTATTTGTATGGCATAAACCATAACTATATGCGTCATATTGTGTTCCAAATCAGTACTCCTTCATCATATCAATAAACTACTACCAGCGCGAAAATTACCATGCACATACAATCAAGTCAAGGTATGAACCACCTTTTAACAAATATATATATTTCAGATGGCTGTCGAAAAACTTCTCGTTGCTGTTCATGCTGAAGAAGAGAAAGTAAAAAACTAGCGGATGAGGTACGCCGTGCGATATTACAATCAGAGTTCCTGGAAAAAGGGAATAAGAGAATACTTGTAAGTTTCCGGTAGAAACAACAAACGAGAAGAGGGCGCGGATGGGTAAGACCAGAGACCAGACGTTCCGCGCCCTTGGTTTTTAAATCCTTAAGAAATTTTACTTTAATAATATTTTTCTTTTTAATAAGTTACAGAAGAATGTAGACTCATTAGAATCATAATGTTATTACTAATACCAACATTAACCGGTTTAGAAGCAATGAAAGCTATTTTAATTATACTTGCTATTCATTTTGAGATGCTTTGATAATTTCCTTTTGCTGTTTGTTTTTTCCATTCTTCAGGTGAATATATAAAGATTGATATACCATATTGACTCCAGTAAAGATCTAATCCAGACCCATCATTGATATGCCAAATAGTGGAATAATATTTAATATTATGACTGTGTTTAATGATTTCCCTGTAGGCCAGTTTCGATTTTAAATCAGGATTTTTCCATTTCATTTGATATTCATCAGGAGTACCATAAAGATGCATGAAAAAATCGACGATATGAATATAATCTGTGCTTCTGTACTCTAAACATGAAATCATTATATCTTGTAATATATTATTTGAAAATTTATATTCGATATTATTTATTATAATAAATCCTATTTTTGAATAGTATTCAAATGAATGTGTCTCGGGATTTTTACATCGACCAATTGTATTTTTAAGTTTCCTCTTCTGAGCTATTTCAACACAGCTCATATC
>JAFGBY010000128.1 GCA_016932915.1 Acidobacteriota bacterium
ATCAAAGACGAAGATGCTGAAAAAATCGCAACGGTAAACGACGTAATCAAGTATTTAAAAGACAATGGTGTTGAATAAGATTTTTCTTATTTGATATCTGTACTTGTGTTGACGACAGGAGGGCTCTAGTTTGGAAAGAAGAAGAGTTGTAGTTACGGGTATGGGAGTAGTAAGTCCCTTAGGTACCGGGTTGGATAAAACCTGGGATGCTATCCTTAAGGGTAAAAGCGCAGGCGGGATGATTACTCTGTTCGATGCTTCAGAATTTGCGGTTAGAATTGCCGCTGAAGTTACCGATTTCGACCCGGCTGACTGGATGGAAGCAAAAGACGCAAGACGTTTTGCGCGTTTTGTTCAGTTTGCCCATGCTGCATCTACAATGGCGATTGAGCAGGCAGGGTTCAAAGACGGTGGTTATGATCCGTTAAGAACCGGTGTACTGGTCGGCTCAGGTATCGGCGGGCTCGAAAAAATCGAAGAACAAAAAGAAAAGTTAATGGAATTCGGACCCAGGAAGATGTCGCCGTTCTTTATTCCAAGTGAAATCATTAATATAGCCTCCGGCTATATCTCAATGCAGTTCAACTTAAAGGGCCCTAACTCTGCCGTCGTCACAGCATGTTCAACAGGCAACCATGCACTGGGCGATGCGATGAACATTATCAGGCGCGGTGATGCAGATATTATGGTATGTGGCGGCTCGGAAGCCTGCGTAAGTCCATTAGCGGTAGGCGGTTTTGCTGCAATGCATGCGACATCACGCAGGAACGATGATCCGGCTACAGCCAGCCGTCCCTTCGATGTAAGCCGTGATGGCTTCCTCATGGGCGAGGGTGCCGGTATTTTCGTACTGGAAGAACTTGAACATGCAAAGAAGCGTGGCGCAAAAATCTACGCAGAAATTGTCGGCTACGGCATGACGAGCGACGCATTTCATTATACCGCTCCAGACGAGACGGGAGACGGGCCCGCAAGGGTAATGAAAACCGCAATCGCGGATGCAGGTATTACAATTGACGATATCGATTATGTCAATGCTCATGGCACGGCAACTCCTGTCGGTGATCCGATAGAAGTCAAAGCCATTAAGACTGTATTTGGTGAAAGAGCTTACAAGATACCGGTAAGTTCGACGAAATCGATGACCGGACATCTGCTAGGCGCAGCCGGTGGATTGGAATCCGCTATAAGCGTTCTTTCCCTTGTGCACCAGGTAATACCGCAGACGATAAATTTGAATGATCCTGATCCGCTTTGCGACCTTGATTTCGTTCCTGAAGGACCCAGGAAAGGAAAGTATGATTATATACTTACAAATTCGTTCGGGTTCGGCGGGACAAATTCATGTCTCATTTATAAAAAATATTCTCAATAGTTGTCAGGTTATAGTTTTAAAATCTAACAGGGAGTAGCTATGAATATATTTGTGTTCGTAAAACATGTCCCGGATACAGAGGCTCGTATTAAAATCGATTCTTCCGGGAAAAATATAGCGACTGCCGATATCACCTTTATGGATTCACCATATGATGAATTCGCTGTCGAGCAGGCTCTGCTGTTAGCGGAAGCCAATGAAGGCTCTGTAGTAACCGCGGTGACCATCGGCTCCGAGGATGCCAAACAGCTCCTCAGGGATAACCTCGCTAAAGGCGTAAATGAAGTTGTACATATCAATAGTGACAAATTCGGGCAATTCGATGCGCTGACCACCGCAAAAATTATCGCGGCATTCCTTAAAGATAAGGAATATGACCTTGTTCTCTTCGGGAATAAGGCATATGGCGCCGACAATTCACTGGTTCCTTCAATGGTAGCCGGTCTGCTGGATGTTGCTCAGATCAACCTGGTCACAAAAATGGAAATCAGTGGAAAATCCGTGAAAGCGGAACGCCAGGTCGAAGGGATGACCGAGATTATGGAGGCTTCAATGCCGTGCGTTATCTCGGCACAGAAAGGCTTGAATGAACCCCGCATGAAATCCCTTAAAGGCATTATGGCAGCGAAGAAAAAGGAGATCCCTTCTATTTCGGTTGGTGATGTTATCCCGGAATCCGAACTTACTATGGGGATCGAGGTGCTTAGTCTTCAGAATCCTGCTGCGAAAGAAGGCGGAAAGAAATTCGAAGGCGAGCCTGTCGATGCAGCAACTGAGCTGTTCAAATATATGCGCGAAGAAATCAAGATCGTGTAGGGAGAAGGAACAATGAGTAATATCTTAGTTTTTGTCGAAACAAGACAGGGAAAAATCAGGAAGTCTTCTCTCGAAGCGATTACACTGGCGAAGAAAATCGGTTCAAAGGCTATAGCGCTGGTTGTTGATGCTGATGCCGATAAAATTGCCACAGAATTGAAAGAATATGGCCCGGATGCTGTTTATACAGTAAAAGGGATTAAGAACTACAGCCCGGATGCTTACCGGGAAGCCCTTTCTGCTGCAATCGAAAAAAGCGGCGCGAAAATCGTGCTCGCGTCACAGACAGCGATGGCAACGGATTTCATCCCGGCAGCGGCTGCGAAGCTGAACGCCGGTATGGTTACTGATGCGTTGGAAGTGAAGATCGACGGCGGTAAAGTAGTTACAAGAAAGCCGATTTATGCCGGTAAGGTATTAGCGGATTATGCTATCAACAGTGATATTGCTTTCGTAACCATCAGGCCGAATGTGTACCCGGCTGAGTCTGCGGCATCATCACCCGCGGTTGAAGAACTGGCTGTTAGTATTCCTGTACCGAAAGCAGAAGCGAAAGAGACAAAAAGCGCGAGTGATGAACTCGATGTTTCCGAAGCCGATGTAATCATCTCCGGCGGCAGAGGCGTTAAAGGGCCTGAAGGCTTCGAACCTCTCAAAGAGCTGGCAACGCTGCTTGGCGGCGCGGTTGGCGCATCGAGATCAGCAGTCGATTCCGAATGGATCAGCCATCAGCACCAGGTCGGGCAGACCGGTAAAACAGTCTCCCCGGTGCTCTATGTTGCATGCGGAATTTCCGGCAAGATCCAGCACCTGGCAGGTATGTCTTCATCGAAATACATCATCGCTATCAACAAAGATGCTGAAGCCCCGATATTCGATATCGCCGACTTTGGTATCGTTGGCGATCTCTTCCAGGTTCTGCCGGAACTCACGAAGAAAGTAAAAGAAGTTAAAGGCTAACCCTTTACTTCTTACATTAGATATTTTATCTACTCCCGGCTGATTCAAAGCCGGGAGTATTTTTATAACCCCTGTTTTTGCTTTAATTCATCTATAATTCCGGCGTCAACCCAATAAATAATTGATGAGCCATTTTTATATGATGCTACATAGTCACGAAATTCTGTTAAAGTCATCTCTTTATCAGGCAGTCCGGATGATCGATCCAGAGGATAGCTTATAAAAAACAGGTATTTTCCGTCAGATGATACCGTAGCCCATCGTTCATCCCGTTCACTGTTAATTATCTGCCCCATATTGACAGCTTTTGTCCATTCACCATCACGTTTTTTAAAACTGATATAGAGGTCATTTTTTCCAAAACCCCCTTCGCGAGCAGCATCAAAAATCAAATAGCTTTCATCCAGCGCAATAAATGGGTGAAGTTCATGACCAGGGGTGTTAATAGCATCACCAAGACGTACTGGTTTTCTGTATCTACCGTCTATGTACTCAGCCATAAATATATCCTCATGGCCGTTAATTCTATATCCTGTTTGAAAATATATATTTCCGTTCGCAGCCATGGAAGTCTGGCTGAAGCTGTAAGGAAAATCATCTCCAACGTCAACTTTTTTTAATTCAGACCAACCTGCTTCTGTCTTTTCTGCACAGTATAAATTCGTCTGTTTGGATTTCTCTTCGGAAATACCCGCAGCCGTACTGGAAATGCAGAACAATTTGCTTCCATCAGGGTTTACCGCCGGTCTGTGATATACTAACCGCTTAAGCGGTACCTCAACCGGTTCTGTCCATTTTCCATCTTTCATATGACTATAAAAGAATAACGAAACGTAGTGTGGATTAATAAGATGGTTGTTGAAATAGACCTCCCGTCCTTCATTTATAAAATATATATGCCCGTTTCCAAGACCGGTTGAAATGATATCAGGTGCAAATATCTCCGGAGTTCTCCCTGGAGGTTTCTGACCGAGATATGGCCCATCTAAATCTTGAAAAATCGATACATCTTTATTTTCTTCATTATTGCAGCAAAATAAAAACAGAATTGAAAAAAGCAAAAGGCCACTAGAGCCTTTTAGTAATAATTTTCTCATAAATAGCACCCTTTCCATATTTATTGTAAGTAAAATTATGTTATTAAGAACATATTCAGGTTTTCACTGAATATCTTTCTCTGCTTTTAGAACGTTTCATAATGGAAAATGTTTCGAAGACGAAAAAGAACATTGTCTTTTACAAATGTAGTTAATATTTATATTGCAGATTCGACTGTGGAGGTGGACAATAAAACTTAAAGGTGATGAATAAATTTCTTAATCGTATTAACTTTGTTTCTATTCTAACAACATGCCTTATATTATTTCCAACTGTGGGAGCCGTTCACACCCAGCGATAAACTATTACAATTTTTTACAGATATCGCAGTACATCTGGTAATCGAGGCCATGGGTGGTGAGTAATTCTTTCTCTTTTGCGATTTCTTTTGGTGTCCCGGTCTTGACAATCTTTCCGGCGACCAGCACTGCGATACGGTCACAGCAGGCGAAAGCTGGGAGGATTGACTGGGATACGACGATAACTGTTGCATTCATGTTAGTAATAATATCGACCACCTGGGCTACCATCCCGGGGTCAAGGTTCGCGAACGGCTCATCGAATGCGACTACTTCCGGCTCCAGCGCCAGCACGGTTGCAAGCGCCACACGTTTCCGTTCGCCGTAGGATAAATGATGAGAAGATTCTTTCTCGAAACCTTGGAGGTTAAGGGATTGCATAGCCTGCTTAACCCGCTTTGCGGTTTCTTCTTTATTTATGCCGAAGTTGAGCGGCCCGAAGGCGATGTCTTCCTCCACGGTAGGGTTGAAGAGTTGATCATCGGGATTCTGGAAGACTAGTCCCACCTTCTTGCGCACCGTAGCCAGGGTATCTCTGCTTACAATGGTATTACCGATTGTAACGGAACCTTGCGCCCCTTGCAGGATACCGTTGAGATGGAGCAGGAGGGTAGACTTCCCTGCTCCAGTCGGCCCTATAATGCCAAGCCGCTCACCCGGCTCAACCTTCAAGTTCAGATCATCCAGCGCCATATGCCCGTGATAACTGAACCTGAGTGAATCTATTCTGATTCCTGCGCCGTTAGTTTTATTCATACAAAGAAATCTCGAAGTCTGACAACCAGGAAAAGAATTATAACCGAAAAAATAAATATTACATCAAAAAAATGAATTTTTTCACCAGCTCCCTCCGGAAAATCTCCTGTAAAACCGCGCGACTGCATGGCAGCGGATACCCTTTCAGCTCGTTCCCATGAGCGAAGAAAGATCACAGCTGCCTGGTTACCATAGGTTTTCCACTTCCCGGTCACGAGTTTTCCAGGTGTGCGGCTTTCCCTTGCCCGTTTTGTTTTGTGTAATTCATCTGTCAGGATGAAAATGTGCCTGTACATCAAGCTGGAGACTATACCTATTATTTTCGGGAATTTTAACTTTCTCAACGCCCAGAGCAGCTCATGAAACCTGCTGACCGAAGTAAGAAGAGTCAGCAGGAGAACAGCTAAATATGCCTTGAAAATAACGGAAATAGCAGTTTCTCCGATTCCATTGGTGGCGATCACCGATGCAGCGGAAAGCTCTTTTGCTTCAGGGCCTATTAAATAGGAAAGAGGAAGGAAGGCAGCTGCCATAATTATAAAAGGCGTTGCGATTAAACATCTTTTAATATAAAACTTTACAGGGATGTGGCTTAATGAAAGTAAAATCAAGGTGAAAACCAGGTAAAAAAGAAACCCGCCGAGAACTCCACGGTTCTCCGAGACTATGATAAAAATCGCCCCGAAAAGAGCAAGGAATTTGATCCTCGCATCCAGGCGGCGCAGTGGTGAATCTATATCGCTGTGAATATCAAGAAAATCGTGCTTCATTCACCGTTTTCCACATTAAGAGTTTTTTTAGCTTTTGCCCAGTAAGCAAGCCCCGTAATACCGAATATTATCCCGAGCCCGAAAATCAATTTATACAGAATCGGTATATCTTTCACTGTTGAAATTGGTTTTTCATCTGTAATCCCCTCATCAGAAACAGGTTTAGTGGATACCGAAACAGGATGAAGAAAAGAATCATCGATCTGTATCTGGATTTCTTCCATATGTCCGATCTCATCATCAACTACGAATTTCCAGGTTCCCACGGTATTAGGTATAAATGCGAACTTACCTTCCGCATCGGTTCGGCCGCTCTGGTATTCAATTTCTGTATTTATCGGTGAAAAAACCTGAACAGCAGCATAAGACATCAGATCCGCGCCGTCATAATCACATCTTAAAATCACAGTCGGGGATTTCATGGTTGTATTAATTTTTACTCCATGCCCGAATGCTAAAGTGGCAAGAAGTATAAGTACAAATGAAAAACTCAATCTTTTCATTATTTTTCTCCCAATAATTCAGGTTTTGCCTTGATAAGAAAGCCAGTGGCGCCTGCTGTTATTACCCCCTCGATTGCTGCAACGGGAAGATATACTGACAGGAGATAAAATATCCCCTTGCCATATTCAGCAAGGCGGAATTCCAGTGCCATAAGTACTGCGGGTAAAATAATACCGGCGAAACCGGCAAGGAATGCCCTCGGAACCATATGAAGCGGTTTCATTTTCCAGATCACCCAGCCAAGCAGAGCGCCCAGGCCCATGTTTATTGAGTTCAAACCCACGGATACCAGCCCGCCATGTTGAAAAATCAGTGATTGAAATAAAAGTGTAATAAAGACGACCGGGAATGATCGAAGGCCGAGAAGGATCCCGGCAAGGCCGAAAAGCCCGAGGTGAATCGAAGTACCTGCGATTGGGAAATGGATAAGGGATACAGTAAAAAGAGCAGCCGCCATCACTCCCATCTTGGGGATTTCTTCTGCATCAATTCTCCTTCCACCCAGGTAAACACCGCCCATTGCGACTGCATCGGCAGCGGCGCAAATTCCGGCAGGGATGATTCCATCAGCAATGTGCATATCTGGTTACCTCAAATCGATTAATGTATTAACGGTCAGGAATTCGATTTTGTAATTTGCGCCTTTCGGAGCATCTTTTTTTATATTAGCCGAGAAGATAATCTCCGAATTGAAATTCGTAGGCAATTTATACTTATAAATGCCGTCTTTATCGGTTTTACCGCCAGGGATTTCACCTTTAATGGTGGTTATCTCGATATCGGTATTTTCAACCGGTTTACCATCTAGAAGGAGTTGCAGTTCGATTGTTTGCCCAATTTTTTTTGGTATCAGCTCGAGCTTTATTCCAAGAGGTTTCTGCGTTTCCCATTTGGCTCCAGTTGTACGCGCATATATGATGGAATATTCAGTTTTACAGAAGCTGTCGAGAGCCTTTGGATATTCATCTGTACTGCCTTTTTTCCATCCTCTAGTCGTTTTACTGCGGATAATCGGTCCGAACTCTATATAGAACGTATATAATCCTTCCTGCCACGGTGTGTATTCAACAGAGTTGAAGCCTTTATGTTGGGCCGTTTCAGAAAGTTTTGTTATTTTACCGGAGCTGTCACGGACAAAAGTCTTTATAGACGTAGGTGTAAGGCTTGAGCCGGTGCCCGGGAAATCATGACCATGGCTTATTTTTAATACGGCCTTATTGCCTACAGTAAGTTTTCCATTATCGATTCTCATCCATGTTATATGAGCAAAAAGTCCAACAGCGAAAAGAGATATAAGAACTATCGTTGCTATTCTTTTCTTCATCATTATCTCCAGATTAATAATTCAAATAATCGAATTATATATTGAGGTTACAATATTCCGTAGCATTATCAAGAAAATAGTAACACGACTTAAGGAAAATATTACTTCCTAAATTTGAAAAATGGAATCTTTGTATATAATAATGGCATGCCTGTTCAATAATATAATTTGCATTACCAATCTGTAAAATATATTATTATCATAACTCGATTAACTTTATTAAAAGGATGATACACATGGGGAGAAAAATCTTAATTATTCTGATTATTATTTTTATTATTCGAAAGGGTGGCATTACCATCTAAACATTTAAAAGCATACCGGGGATTGCTCATCGGTTTAGAAATGAAAATCTGCAACATATAGGTATCGGTTTTAAAATAATTCCATTGCTATTAGGTTTATAACGAATTGTAGGGACAGTTTTTTTAAGAGATAATAATTTAAATATACTGAGGAATAAGGTTTAAAAATGGGTAAGATGTGAAAAAAACGATTATTTTTTTATTGTTTATTATGTTCAGTGCTTCAGGATTATATCTGAAGGCTGAAACGAATGAGGGCAATCAGAAACATTGGGGAATTCAGATGTTCATGGGTGGGACTAATTTTAATTCTGCCAAGGCGTATCTTGGCCTAGGGATAAATTTTCAGCTGAACAGGTTTCTCGATATTAATTTTAACTATCGTGCCCTAGCAGATGTACATGAAAACGGAGGATGGAATTGTTATTATGTGACAGACGAATATGGCACTTACGAGGTATGCGATGAGGGAACTTCAAAAATTGATATTGAAGAATCAGTTTTAGAAATAAGTGCAAAGCTTTATCTTTTAAGGTTTGATGATATCAGAGTGTTTGTCCTGGGTGGGCCACATACTAATTTTGATACACTTGAGCCGCTTATCGGCGGGGGAATTGATTGGATCCTGGGTGACCAGATATCCCTCTATGGCGAATACTGCCTCGCGTTACGGGCTGCAGAAAAAAATCTGCAGTATATCGGTATTGGCCTGAAGCTGACACCATGGGTATTTAATTTATAGTTAAAGTGAGCAATATAAGATCTAATGAGGTCGTAATCACAATCGAAATAAACAACATGCGGGGAGAAATATGAAAAGATTTACTATGTTCTTATTAGTTGCTGGGTTGATTTTTACCATCCCATGTTTGAATGCTGATGAACAGGAGGAAAAACGGAACAATTTCGGTTTTCAGATGATGGGCGGCGGATCTAATCATCCCCTGGCAAACGGGTATTTCGCATGGGGGCTGGTTTTCCAGCTTAGTCATAAAATTGATTTGAACTTCAATTACCGTTTGATAATGGATATCGAAAGCGGATATCCCGAATATTACGATACTGTTTTTACTGATATCGAAGATGCAGTACTTGAGATAGACCTGAAGTATTATTTTATCCATTTCGGGGAGTTCAGGTTATTTGCCATGGGCGGCGCTCATACGAATTTTAATACACTCGATCCATTCGTTGGTGGAGGGCTGGATTGGGCGCCGGATGAGAATGATTATATTTCGCTTTATCTGGAATATGGCCTGGCTCTCCGTTCCGAGGAGGACGACCTTCAGTACATCGGCATGGGTATGACTCTCACACCATGGATTATCGGATTTTGACTAACTATTGTATAAATGGATAATCTAATCCTTCAGGTGTGCGCGGCGGAATAAAAAGACACCCAGGCAAAAATACAATGCTGTTACAATAAGCAACATTGCCAGTTCGTATAAAAGATCTCCAAGACCGGCTCCATACAGGAAAATCTGTAGGAATGCTTTATGAGCATGTGTCGGCGGCATTAGATCCCAGACAGTGAATACCCGGGAGCCTAAATGGAAAAGAGTTGTCTCCGGCATAGGGAAGAATATCCCGGAGAAAAAGATTATGGGTATCGTAATAATATTTCCCCAGAGGAAAGCTTCTTTTACTGTTTTACTGAAGGCAGCGACGATAAGCGCAATCGCAACCGCTGAGATGGATGCGATTACTCCAAAGAAAGTACCGAGAAGCAGTGAACCTTTACTCTGGAAACCAACCAGTATGGCTGTATAAAGCATCATTGGTACCATAACCACTGCAAACACCACCTGCGAGCAGGCGACCCCGCTAAGAAGTTTCCATGTTCCAATACCTGCCATTTTTAACCTGATTATTGTTCCTTTTTCACTTTCCTGGGCGATGACCATCGCCACTTGTATTAGCAGGAGATAGATCGCCATCAGCATCAGGCCTGGCGCAAGGTAATTGAACTCAGAACCGGATGAATCGTACCCAATATAATGAGTGTTTGAGCGGACCAATGGCTCTGCTCCGGATTTCTCGCTTACAAAGAGCTCCAACTCCAGATCAATTCCCATTTTGACCAATGAAAATGACGGGTAGCCAGGGTCACCAAAGATTTCTACAGATGTCCCGGGTTTTTTAGAAAAAAGGTTAGATGAAAAATTTTCGGGTATAATAATAAGCGCTACATATTCATGTTTTTCAAGCTTTTTGCCAATTGTGACAATGTCGTCTATCTCTTTAACTTTAAAAATAGTAGTACCATCTTCGTAAACGGAATTTTTAAGCTTCTCTGTAAATTCTTTCCCATAAGAAATAGAGTTATTTGAAGATGTTTTTACAGGAATATCTTTGTTTAAAATGTAAATCCTGTATGTGTAATAATTTTGCCCCATTACAACGCCAAAAATTAGAATAAATGAAATCGGGAACGCGAACGACATAAGCAGAGTGCGGTAATCACGAACCTGCTCCAGCAGGGATTTCCAGGCGATGTGTAGTATTTTCATTGTCTCAGGCTCCTTCCTGTCAGATTAATGAAAACATCTTCAAGTGTGTTCCAACGGAATCGTATATCAACGATATTTACCTTTTCTTCACTGAGAACTGTTGTAACCAGGGAAAGGTTTTTTGATGTCTCCGCCATTCGTATAATCAGGTGATTTTCTATGATGGTTATTGATTTCAATTTTGTTCCCAGTTTTGCTTTCAAGGCTTTTTCAAGAACACTTTTTTGAATTTTTCCCTCAAACCGGATTTCAAGGACATCACCTTCACCGATTGAATTTTTCAGATTCTCCGAAGTATCGCATGTCAGCATTTTCCCGTGATCGATAATCCCGATCCGATCACATATTCTATCTGCTTCGTCCATATTGTGGGTTGTAAAGATCACGGTTTTTTCAGGAGCCAGGGTTTTAATGAAATCCCTCACCATAACCCTGCTTTGCGGGTCGAGCCCGGCTTCAGGTTCGTCAAGTATCACTACTTCCGGATCGTGAACAAGGGTTAGGGCAATATTCAGCCTTCTTTTCAGCCCCCCAGAAAGTGTTCGAGCCTGTTTATTTCTTTTCTCCTGGAGGCCAAGTGTTTCCATCAGTTTTTCAGTATTTTGATGTGCTTTTTCTCGGCTCAACCCGTACATTCTGGCCGTGAACATCAATTGTTCCCGGCAGGTAAGATAATCCCAGGTTACAAGTTCCTGCGGGCAGAAGCCGATTAGTTCTTTATAGGTCTGTTTATCCGAGCGGTTTCCGTTTTCCGCGAACTGCACACTTCCTGAGTCGGCTTTAATTATACCGCAGATAAGCCTGATGGTAGTTGTTTTCCCGGCACCGTTAGGCCCGAGAAATCCGAATATCTCGCCACGCTTTATTTCAAGATCAAGGCTGTCTACAGCGAGAGTCTCACCGAAGCGTCGTGTAAGCCTCGAGGTTTTCACCATTATTGAGTTTTCAGTATTATTCATTTAGAAGGCTCCTTATCGAATCCTTACAAATTTTTGATGCATCTTCGTTGCTTATTCCGGGTAAACGCAGAGTATGATAGAGGATTATTCCGTCAATCAATCCCATCAGGCCAAAAACGATTGTTTCAGGATTCGAACCTTTAAATTCCCCCGTTTGTGTCCCGTATTTTATTAACTCTAATATACCTTCCCTGTATCCAGCATACATCTCATGGAAGATTGACCGGAATCCTTGATCGATGACGCCCTTTGTATAGAACAATATAAACACACGCGAAAGTTCATCTGAATCAAGTTCCATTTCGAATTCATTTATAATTTCTTTATCTTTTATTCTGGATTTAATGGTTTCCGGTAAAAATATACAGTCGATCATCATATCCATCATCTCTAAAGCTGACATCTCCGGTAAAAAGGCAGCTTCAATTCTTTTATTATAAACTTCGAGAAAGAATCGGAATGATTCCAGGATGAGGTTATCCTTACTGTCAAAATAGTAATTTACGACTCCCTTTGAAACCCCCGCGCCCTCGGCAACTTTTTGTAATGTTACCGCTTCGAACCCACCTTCGGCGATAATTCGTAAGGCTGCATTTATTACCTGACTACGTCTTATTGGCTCCATTCCAATTTTCGGTGTCATTTATCACTCCCTTATTTATACTGTCCGGTCAGTATAATATAATTTTAAAAATCGTTTCTGTCAAGAAGGAGCTAACTTATTTTGCAAAATTCTTTCTACATCAGAAAATTAGTGGTTTTATACTTAAAGAATCTTTTTTTCCTGGAAATGAAATTTTTCTGGCAGGTTAGTAAAAAGCGGATTAATATCAAAATGCAGCTGCATTATAATCAAAATAATAAAAAAGCGGTTCATTAATCATGGCAAAAATGGAAATAATCAAACGTAACAGTAAAGAGATATTGAACATCGATTTGTCCGGCTTGAGTGAGAAAGAGATGGAAAATTCAGTCGATTCAACTATTGATGCTGTAATCAAACAGGGAAGCAGGAATCCGATGCTTGTTCTTATTGATGTGACTGGGACTAAAATAGGAAGCGGTGTAGTAAGTATATTAAAAAACCGGGCTGAAGATGTATTAACCAGCCTTGAAACCGTCGCTGTTGTTGGCCTTGGAGGGATGAAAAAGATGCTCCTCGAAATGGCTGCCCCGGCATTGCCTTTTAGAATAAAAACGCTGAAGGATCCGGAATCGGCAATACGGTGGCTTACGGATTAAATCAAAATTGATCAACATCTTTTTTGTCAGTAAGAATGATGCTTATTAGTTACATCCAGAAATATCATTAATGTAACAAACAAATAAAAATTTACTTAAAGTCCTCAGACAACTATTTGCGATTTATTTTGTACTATATATATAAAGTAAAGGACTAATGAGACTATGCTATCGTCTAAATCTTTGTAACAATTACTGTTATTAAAAACTTCGGGAGGTTCTATGAAAATCAATAAAATTTTATCTATTTTGTTCATATCCTTTTTAATGCTTTCATCTTATTGTTTGGCGATGGAAAAAGCTACTGATTATAAGCTTGATGTAACCTTTATACCGGAGTCGAGCAGCATGAAAGCTAATGCTGTTATTAAGTTTGCTGATGGGTTAGCTGAAGGAATTAAGGTTTTTTATCTTCATGGAGAATTAGAGGTAAGCTCGATTAAAATAGCAGGCGAAGAAGTTAAATTTCAGCAGGCGCCTGTGGTTTATGCATATGAATATTCTCTTATAGCAAAACAAGTAACATTTACTATAGAAAAACCTTTGCCATCCGCAGAACTTCGAATTGAATATGCCGGGTTCTTTCATCCATCCGCATCAAGGTCTGCTTCCGACTATATGAGGATCGATGACGATGGTGTTTTCCTGCGGGCTTTTCAGTATTCACTCTGGTTCCCGATTTTTCTGGAGGATAAAACTGATTCTTATGCTACTAATTTTAGCGATGTTACTTTAAGTGTGCCAGAAGGTTTTAAAACAGTGTTTGTAGGCGAGAAAATCAGTGAGACTATTAAAGACGGACAGAATATAACAAAATGGCGTGTTTCAGGTATCAATCTAATCCATCTTCAAGTTACAGCCCAGAGATATAAGGTCCTGGAAAGGGAAAATGTCCATATCTATTTTTACGATAATGAAAAATCACAGACAGCAGCGGAGCAGATTGCATTACTCGTGAGACAACTTGTTAAATATAATTCCAAATATTTAAAGAAAAATGCAAAAACGGATAGTCTATTCATTCTCGAAATGCCTGAATATGGCAATATCTCAGCTCACAATATGGTTGGCCTTACAAGCGATGTATTCCAGAATATAAATTCTGAAGAATATCCAAAACGAACCCTGGCGCATGAACTTGTTCATCCCTTTGTATCTGTTAAGGTATCTCGTGATGACCCTCTTTTTTGTCTTGCGATCGAGGGATTCCCTTCTTATTTCCACTTACTTGGCCTTCGTCATTTCTCAGGAAAAGAAAAATATAATGAATTTATGGTAAGGGTTGAAAAATGGTTTTTTAAGCAAAAGGAATCAGGCGTGGACCATAGAGGGAATAAATTACCGGTTGAAAAACCGTTTATGAAAATGTCCGCTGATGATTATAGTACATACAAAGACGGCTATATACTCTGGGGAAAGACGAAACTGTTTTTCAATTACCTACTTCGTGAAATGGGGGAAGAAAAATTCTTAGTATTTACAAGTGATCTTGTTAACCGGGATAGCATTAAAGAAAAAGAATTTGTTTCACTTCTCGAAAAATACTTACCATCGAAGAAGGAACAGATACATACCTGGCTTTATACAAATGATTTTCCGGAGGAATTTAAAATCAACGCAGGAAAGTAAAGATTTAATTAAAAATCGGTAAATCCTTTGGGGACAACTACAATTCCTCCGTCGGAGACTGTAAATTTTTTCCTGTCGGTTTCGATGTTATAGCCTATTTCATATCCGGCTGGTACCTGTACTTCTTTATCGATTATTGTGTTCTGAATTCTTGCTTTTCTGCCTATTGATACACCGGTAAGCAATATTGAGTTTTTAACAGTGGAATAGCTGTTTATCTTTACCCGGGGGGAGAGAATTGAACGCACCACTTCTCCACCACTGACGATACATCCGGGAGAGAGAAGAGAATCCAACGCTTTTCCGACTCTTTTAACCGGTGTGTCTTCATCAGAGAAGACCGTTTTTGCTGGTGGTAATGGAGGATACCATGTCATTATCGGCCAGTAGTTGTCATAAAGATTAAATGGTGGATCTACAGACGCCAGTTCCAGATTTGCCAGGTAATAGGCGTCAAGATCTCCGACGTCCCGCCAATAGGATTCTGGTTTCCTGTTTTCATCAGCATCAGCGAATGGAAATGCATAAACCGACATCTTTTCATCTATCATATAGGGAATGATATTCTTTCCGAAATCATGTTTTCCGTTCTGCTCCATGTCAATATTGAGAACGCTAATCAGTTTATCGGTAGTAAAATAGTATATTCCCATACTTACAAGGCAACGCCCCGGTTTGCCGGGGATAGTAGGCGGGTCAACAGGCTTTTCAATAAAGTTTATTACCCTGCCATGTTCATCTATGTGCAATACTCCGAATTCCGTTGCTTCCGATTTCGGTACCTCGATACAGGCAACGGAAATATCAGCCTGTTTTTCGATATGATACTTGAGAAATTTACCATAATGCATCTTATAAATATGATCACCGCCGAGGACAAGAACATACTCGGGCTTTTCATCGCGGATAACAAAAAGATTTTGATATATTGCATCAGCTGTGCCTAGATACCAGCCCTCCCTGCCGCGGAATTGCGGAGGGTTAAGGTCGATATATTCACCTGGCCTGGTATTGATAAAATTCCATCCGTCAAAGATATGCCGGTGAAGAGACCGTGAACGGTATTGTGTTAGGACGATGATCCTCCGTAGCCCTGAGTGGTAGCAATTCGATAGCGTGAAATCAATTAGCCGATAAATGCCTCCGAATGTAACAGCAGGTTTCGCGCGTTCCTCCGTCAATGGATGCAGGCGTGTTCCATGGCCACCTGCCATTATAAAAGTCAAAGTTTTCGAAACGTACTGTCTGAATTCCGGCATCGGTTACTTCTTCAACGCTTTATTGTATAACTCAATATATTCTTTTGCCGAGCGGCTCCAGGAGAAATCTTCATTCATCGCGTTCTGCACCAATACCGCCCACTTATCTTTATCCTGATATGCCATCAGGGCTTTTGAAATAGTGACCATCAGTTCTTCACTACTATATCCATCAAAAGTAAAACCAGTTCCTTTTCCTGTCTGCGAGTCAAATGGAGTCACGGTATCTTTTAATCCGCCGGTTGTGCGAACGATGGGTATGGTTCCGTACTTCATGCTGTAGAGCTGGTTCAATCCGCACGGTTCATAGCGGGATGGCATAAGGAACATATCGGATGCCGCTTCGATTTTATGTGCGAGTTCATTGTTGAATGTGAGGTTAACGCCGATTTTTCCCGGATACTTCTTTGAATATTCCTCGAACATGTCGTGATATTTCTTCTGCCCCGTACCGAGGACAATCAAGCGGATATCGTTTTCCATCAAGTCATCCATACATCCTTCAAGGATATCGAATCCTTTCTGGTCGGCGAGGCGTGAAATGATACCCAGCAGAGGAACCTTCTTCTCGGCAAATGAGAGGCCCTGTTCTTTAATTAGAAGCTCTTTGTTTTTCGTTTTTCCGGTGAGATCTTTTATGCTGAACTTATTAGGTATAAGTTCATCTGTCTCAGGGTTCCAAACGGAATAATCGATCCCGTTTACAATGCCGTAAAGATCATCCTTGCGGTCACGTAGGACACCTTCGAGCCCGAAGCCATATTCTTCCGAGGACATTATTTCCTGGGCGTATGTCTTGCTTACCGTGTTGATTATATCCGAGAAAATAATACCGATTTTCATGAAGTTAACTTTGTCGAAGAATTCGAACGCGCTCATCGGGTAATACTCGGACTGGTCGAACATTGCGAACCACATGATTTCTTTAGGATAAATTCCCTGGTATCCGAGGTTGTGAATACTGAGGAGTACTTTCATTTTTTTATAAAAATTGTCGTGCGCGTGAAGCCTTTTTATATATGCCGCGATCAGTGATGTATGATGATCGTTGAGGTGAATAAGATCAGGCTGCCAGCCGAGTTGTTTAATCAGCTCCATTATGGAACGTGTAAAAAATACGAAACGTTCCGCGTTGTCTTCATATCCTTCTTTTGTATCGGGATTGTTATATACACCTTCACGTCCAAAGAAATATTCATTCTCAACAAAATAGGCGATTACATCGGAACCTGGTAATTTTCCTTCAAGGAGTGATGATTCCAATTCCTGCCCATTGTAATTTATTTTAACTGGAGTAATTCCCTTTACAGGTTTAAGTGAGAATTTTTTCCGGTCTATTTTTCTATAAGCCGGCATTATGGTGCGAACGTCAATTCCTTCTTTGCTGAGCGCTACGGGTAAAGCGCCCGCCACATCCGCCAGCCCGCCTTCCTTGGCGAAAGGTACCATTTCGGCGGATACGTATAATATTTTCATTTTGTCCTCCCTTGTTAGGGTTGCAAATCGGCCATCCTCAGCCAGTTCCTGAAATCAAGGTCGGTAAATAGTGAGTTGACCTCAAGAATTTTGTTCAATTTTTCTTCTTCTTCAGGTGTCAGGTTCGTACCTTCTTCGAGTTTTAGAAGCATTCCATTGAGCGCTTTAAAGTTCTCATCATGCGCTTTCAGACGGTCCTCAGCATAATCGCTGGCAGACCATGTAGTTATCAGAAATTGCCAGTCGGAAGCCTGTTGAAGCAGCAGTTCCCTTCCCATCTGGGTTAGAACTGTTATTGTTTTTTTATCAGTGGAGTTTTTAAATCTCTCTGCTGCATCTATCATGATTTTTTCATTTTTATGAATCGGCCCCCAGGTCCATTCGGTTCTTTCGTTTAACCAAACGTAATGGAAGCCACCCTCTCCCCATGATCCTTCAGGTAGGGTTATAACCTGTTCTGGAGGGTAAGCCTTAAAATAATTTTTTAAAGTTGTTGGTTTATAATCTTCATATTTGGATATTTTTTCGAAAACTTTTTTTATCCACCTTGGGCCTTCGAACCACCAGTGCCCGAAGAGCTCGCAATCAAAGGGAGCGGTAAGCACGCCGGAGCCTGCGTTTGCCAATTCTTCACCTGCAAGATGTGCGAAATGTGCCGATTGTTCTTCCAATACGCCTTCGGTATTTTCCGGGATATAAGATTGTTTATAAGCCATATCCACATCGGAGCCGGTTACAGCCCAGTACTTGATGCCCCCGTCTGAATGTTTTTTGTGAAAATCGAGATATACACCATTTCCTGGGTAACCGTATTCACCGCTCCATACCTGGAGGCTTGTTCTATCATTCCGGGTGAAAACCGCAGCGGCCTTTTTATTTGACGGGTTTCCCGCCCAGTAGAGATTAAACGGGTTCCTCTCGGTTTTTTCTTCATTATATGAATCGGAAAATTGATCCCAAAGCTCCTGCAGGGCGCCGAACCTGCTGAGGTAATTCCCAATAGCTTTTCCGCCCTTTAATAGATGTGTATCGATGATGAAGTACTCGATTCCGTTATCATTCAGTAGCTCTTCTACACCTCTGCGTAGCCTCGGTTTGTCATTTTCATCGAGGAATGATTTCCATTCGTATCGTGGGCGGTATGCGCATTCCGGCAACCAGATGCCTTTGGGTTTTTTCCCGAATAATCTTTCGTGTGTCTTCACGGCTGTTTTTAGCTGAGCATTGATGGATTCATCGTTATAAAGCAAGGGAAAATAACCATGAGTGGCGCCGCATGTAATTATCTCGATATATCCCTCATCTTCCAGTTTACGGAAAGCGGTGATAAGGTCTTTATTATATACTTCGATAAAATCGCTTTTTATATGTTTATAGAAAGCCCTCCACATTTCAGCAAGGTTTTTTTCGTGTTCAGTACCTGATTCAGCAAAGTCTTTAATATTGTTTTCAGAGAATGCAATCCGCTGATCAAGGTATTCAATAAAGCCTTCTTTAAAACGGTCATCATTCATCTGTTCGCCGAGAACTGGCGATATATCTATAGTAAGAGCGAACTCTGTCCCCTCATTCGCAAGTTTGTTCATAGTATTGAGTAACGGAATATATGTCTCAGCAGCTGCTTCGTTAAGCCAATCCATACCATGAGGCCACTGCCCATGGCCTATTACGAAAGGCAGATGCGCATGCAGGACAAGTGTAAAAAATTTTTCATTCTTCTGGTTCATATTTAGCATCCGGGTTTATTTCCCTCAGGAACCTCGCGGCTTCTTCGGGCTGTACGGGGTTAATATAAAAACCGGAACCCCATTCAAATCCTGCGACTCTCGTCAAACGGGGGATAATTTCAAGATGCCAGTGGAAGTCGTGTTCGATGGTGCCCCAGTGGTTCGGTCTCCTGGGTTGCGCGTTTACGTTGGGTCCGGTGTGTAATACAAAATTATACGGTGGATTGGAAAGGCTGACATTCAATCTTGCCAGTATATCCTTTACCGCTTTTGCAAAGTTAGCTATTGATTCATCATCGCTTAGTGAGTAATCATGACTGTGTTTCTTCGGCATAATCCATGTTTCGAATGGGAACCTTGCGGCAAACGGGGCAAAACCGACATAACCATCATTGTCATAAACAATTCTTCGTCCGTCATCAATTTCCGCGCGAATCATATCGCAGAACAAGCAACGCTCTTTTACATTATAGTGAGCCCTTGCGCTGTCGAATTCAATTGCGACTGTTTTTGGTGTTATCGGGGTAGCGATAATCTGTGTATGAGGATGTGCGAGGCTTGCGCCCGCGCGAACTCCATGGTTTTTAAAAATAAGAACATATCTCAGGCGGTTATCCTTCATGAGGTCAGTCAGTCTAAAACGATACGTTTTAAAGATATCGACAAGATGGTCAAACTCCAGCTCATGGAGTTGTTTATCGTGATCAGGAGTTTCGATGATTACTTCATGCGCCCCGACTCCGTTCATTTTGTCGTACATACCTTCCGCCTGTCGATCCATCTCGCCCTCTATCTGCAACGCTGGAAATTTATTGGCAACTACTCTGACTTTCCAGCCAGGGCCGTTTACATGGGAACCGTTTTCACGAACGGCGTAAATTTCCGGCGGGGTTGTTTCTTCGTTCCCTGCGCAGAAGGGACAAAATGATGTCTTGGTATGTTCTGTTTTCTGGTGAAATTGCGATGGTCTCCTGCCCCTCTCTGTTGAAATAATAACCCATCTAAGCTGTACGGGGTCGAATCTTAGCTCCGGCATCTGATGCTACCTCCTCAATCCTGTCTATTGTTTAAATAGAGTTTAGTCCTAATATATTAATCATGCATCCACAGTATTCCTTAATTCTTCTGTAAAAGCAATATAACAGTAATACGGGAAGATTCACCGGATATAAGCATAGTTATAGAATTTAATTATTCGTTATAG
>JAFGBY010000129.1 GCA_016932915.1 Acidobacteriota bacterium
ATAACCTACAGGTCAAAATGTTTCGGTTCGTATTAGATTTTGATAATTTAAAAGGCTGATAATTGATTTTTAATTAAGTGAGAACAGATCATAAAAAGTATCAATCATTCTTACCTATTATCATAACAAACAGTATAAATAGGATCAATATTTTTACTTTGACATTCCAGACCTTTGGAATTAAATTAATATATACTTTAATGGTTAGGTTGAGTGAATATTTTCCGTGATCCAATATATTCATGTCACATTTTTAGCAAATCATCAGAGGAGTCTTAAAATGAAATATTACAAGTTTTTCATTTTTTTTTTCATTATTTTTTTATCGTTCCCCAGTATTCTTTTTCTTCAAGACGTATTTTTAGAAACAGACGAATATGGAGTCACACTGGAATCTGCAATTCTAGAAAAAATCAGTGTTTCAATGGACTCTAAGGTTAAAAATTACTGCTCACCGGACAATATAAATTACTCATTTGTTGATGGTATCAAAATACTTGAAACAGCCAATGGCAAAGGACAGATGAAATATGAAGATGGCATGTATATTCTTAAACTGAAAGGTTCACATTACGAGATGGGATTTCAACATGGATATCTTCTTTCAGATACTGTAAATGAGGACTGGTATGCTTCACAATCTCTGCTTAAGTACTGGGTAAATTATCTTCAAAGTGAAGTTATACCTAAAAGAATGATAAATCATCTTATAAAAAGAATTTCGGATACAGATTTTCGAGCTTTGTATGGCTTTTACATGGGATACCTTGCTGCTACAAATAAAACACAAGACAAGAACATCAGAAATACCATCATTGTTGGTTATGTTTTACCGGATATCTGCAATATAACCTATGCAAATATGCTGGGAGGACAGCATTTCTTTGGAAGAGCTTTAATAAGCAAAGAAGAAACATGGGAGGACAATCCTCCCGGGCAAATGGGTTGCTCTTCAATCGCTCTATTACCGGATCGAAATACTGAGAACGCTTTACTATACTGCTTTAATTTTGATTATGGTCCTCTTGCTGGCCTTTGGGAAACAAAACAAACTATTATTTTCTTCGAACCGGTCGCTGAAAATAATAAAGGTTTGGTTATTAATAATCCTGCTAAAAAACCTCAAACATATCTTTCAATAACCTCAGCAGGGATGCATACACCTGGGCTAATGGGAGTAAATGAAAATGGAATAACTTACAGGGTACAGAATAACTTTACAAATCAAACCGATTCGTCAGAAAGAAATACTAATGCAATATATGGCCAACCGTTATTAAATTTTGGCTCATATATCCTTCGAAAAGTTGAAAATATTGAGGATCCGGATGACCTTGAAGATTCATATTTTAGTAAAGTTAAAGAAGAACTGTCTGATGCAATAATTAGAAGATACACTCCCTCGGATTACTACACAGCATCAGGTTGGACCCATATAATTACCAATGCAAAGAAAACCAATGGAATTGACAATTCCCAGGCTTTTGTTCTTGAAAGCGCTGTCTGCAGGCAAAGACTATTTTCAATTCCAATTGTATTTGAGACCGGGACAACTCGATATTCATTGTTTGATGATATTTACCAAAACATCAGTCAATTACCACTTGATTTTATATGGCATACGAATTTTTATCTGGATGATAAATTGAGAGAATCGGATATCTTTGAGCGCAGAAGCTGTCAGTTAGACAGACTCGGAAGATATCTTAGGATTGGACAATTGATAAAAGAAAAAATTGCTAACAATTCAGATTACAAATTTACATTAAAGGATATTACTACCATACTCGCTGATGATAAAGATATCTTTTCCGGTAACAATCCTCGAATAAATGTTCATACAATTACCGCTCTCTCAACAGTAACTACCGGTATATTTTCTGTTACGCCACGTGAAAACGAAAAACCGGATATAACACTTTATATTTCGAATAAAAAACATACACCTACAAGCTGGGGGAAATTTTTTAAATTGGATTATAATGCGATAAAGAACTCACCTGATTTAAAAGATGATCTCTTGAAATATTGCCCTGAAATTGAACCTTTATCAGAAAATGATGAAAATCAGACGATCAAACAGAAAGCATGGAAAATTTTATATGACATTTACCGTGACTATACATATGACGAAGAATTGTTTAAAGGGATCGAAGGTATTGAGAAATTAATCTCAAGATATATCGGCGTCTTTCCTGAAGATGAAGATACCGAAAGCATCATGCCATTAATCACATTCCTGGAAAACAGCGGTAAACCTGTTGATCCACTTCTCTATTTCCATTTAGGTCTTTTATACTCAAACTTATCAAAGGTGGAGACAAGCAGGGCAACCTATCATCTTCGAAATGCTGAACATTTCTACAGGGAAACTATAAGAAGGATAGAATCATCATCTAATTCTAGCAGCCATATTATCCCAGATATTCACTTAAAAGTTGTTACCCTCTTTTATCTCGCTAAGGTGGAACTGACTATCGCATTTTTTACTAAAGATATGGAATTTTATAGTAATACTGCAATCCCTACTTTAGAACAACTTGAAAAAGATGCAGATAATTTGTTCTATAATATTCCTCTGAGTAACATAGAAATTAAAAACGTTTTTTCTCATTTTAACGTCGATGAAATTACAAACAATATCAAAGGTTTGAAATACCGCTGTGATAGAAAACTTAAAAAAGCTATTGATAACCTGGTTAAAGCTAAATTCTGTTGGCCGGCATATGTTGAATCACATACCCTCTCTTTTGATGGACCTGAATACTATTATTATCTGACTCCTTCAAATTCGGATTTATATTATCTCCAACGTTTTAGAAGTGAGGCCAGGGGTGACACTGCAAAATTTCTGAATCAAGTATATCAAGCAAGCTACTTCTTATTGCCTGTTCCAACAATAAGGCTTTTTTAATTAGCAGGCTTTTACAATAGAATAAGCTGATAAAATCTATTCAAATTCTACTTCCATCTAAGTTTCTTCTGTGCATTATTAATTGGTTTTTGAAAATATCTAAATTATGGATATTATAGGTGTGTTCACATAGTATTTCGATTGAATACGGAGGTTGAGTTAAATGATTAAGGTGCAAAACCTCACCAAACAATATGGCAAGTTCACCGCTCTGAAGGATGTCTCCTTTGAAGTCAAGAAAGGTGAAATACTCGGTTTCCTCGGTCCGAATGGAGCAGGTAAAACGACAGCAATGAGAATTATAACCGGGTTCCTTCCCCCAACATCCGGTACAGTCACAATTGGCGATTATGACATCATGGATAATTCCATCGAATGCCGCAGGATGATTGGTTATTTACCCGAGACTGTCCCTTTGTATGATGACCTGATTGTCAGAGAAAGCCTGAAATTTTATGCCCGCATAAAAGGCGTTTTATCAAAAGATATCAACAACGCTGTTGAGAGAACACTGCACGATTGCAGGATTGAGGATGTCCAGAATAAGCTGATCCGTACGCTCTCCAAAGGCTACAGACAGAGAGTTGGCCTTGCGCAGGCTCTTATCAGTAACCCGGAAATACTCATACTCGATGAACCGACTATAGGGCTCGATCCTAAACAGATTATTGAAATAAGAGAGCTCATCCGCGGTTTCTCGGGTAAACGGACTGTCATTCTTTCTTCACACATCCTCCCCGAAGTAAGTGTTATCTGCAACCGAATCGCGATTATTCATAAAGGACAGCTGATTGCCCAGGATTCCGAGGAAAACCTCACGCGTCTTGCTCAAAAGGGGCCAAACCTTCTTATGAAAATCAAAGGCCCAAATAAAAACATAACATCAGCCCTTATGGAAAAAAACTTTATAAAAACAGTAACCTCCGATAAATCCAATATCCCCAGCGTTTATGATTATTCTATCGTTTTTAACGATTCACCTAAAAACAGACAGGAACTGTCAAAACTTGTTTTCGATAACAGCTGGGATCTGCTTAGCATGGAACCGGTATCCAGTGGACTCGAACGGATTTTCATTGACCTTGTGAATCGATATGAGGAGGCTCGTGCATGAAAAATATCCTGAGTATATATAAAAAAGAACTTCGGCTTATATTCAGCACCTGGATAGGTTATATAATCATCGCTGTCTTCATCGCACTGACCGGTTATTTCTTCCAGGACATGGTGGATCAATTCGCAAGATTAACTGCCCAGTTCCTCAGCAGTGGCCAACGAGGCGGTGTTTTTCCATATAATATAAATGACATTCTATTCAGATACTGGCTAGGTAACAGTTCTGTGATTCTACTCTTTGTTATACCACTTTTGACAATGCGTTCATTCAGCGAAGAGAAAAAAAGCGGCACTATCGAAATGATGATGACCTCACCACTCAGACACTACCAGTTAGTTCTTGGAAAATATTTAGCTATTTTAACAGTCCTGGTACCGCTCATCATTTATTCAATCCTGCTTGTGATTTATTTTACGGCATTAAATGATGTCCCGGTGACTGTTCAGTGGGGGCTATTCCTGGTTGGCCTGTTAGGCCTTGTGCTTCTCGGAGGCGCATTTATCGCTCTTGGTATCTTCATTTCATCAATGACGGAAAATCAAATAATAAGCGCTCTTACGACATTCGGAGCGTTGCTCATTATCTGGGTAATCGGCTGGAGTAGCGTATACAGTTCTACTGGGTTTGGCGAAATACTTCGACGTATCTCGCTCAATAATCATTATGAAAACTTCGCTAAAGGCGTCATAAGCCTGTCCGATTCAATTTACTTTATTTTATTTATAACATTCTTTCTGATACTGACTGTCAGTTCACTCGGAACCACACGCTGGAGAGGTATAAAATGACAAAGAAAAACAGAGACTACAGTTTTTTCCTGACGATTGCTTGTATATTCATGGCAGTTCTTTCGTTCTACCTTATATTTTCCCGTGGTGGAGTGACACTTTTCGCTGCAATCTTATTAGCACTTTCAGCAGCGATACTTACAAATCTGTTCCTGACCAACTGGAGAAAGATTATTGAGTCACTAAAATTCAAACAGACCCGCTACGCCCTCTCTTTCGTTCTCACGCTTTTAATAACAGCTGGAATATGTATCTTTGTTTATCTCATTTCTTTGAATAATGACTCACAAATCGACACGACTCCTAATAAAAAATTCAGCCTTTCTCCCCAAACAATCCAGATACTTGAGAACCTCAAGACTGATGTCACTGTATACGGTTTTTACGGCACATATGAGGACAGGTTCACTCTTTCAAGACAGGGGATGGATGATATTCTTGAGCAATATACCCTATACGGTAATAAATTCCGCTATCGCTTGTACAACATCAACAAAGAGCCGGATATTGCACAGAAATACAAAATCAGCATACCTGGCCAGATGATTGTTACCTCTATGAACGGTAAGGGAACTGATGGTAAACCAGAAGAAAAAACTGAACTTGTCGCGGAGATAAGCGAGGAGAAGATAACAAACGCAATAATCCGTGTAAGCAGAGAGAAAGCGAAAAAGATATACTTTCTTACGGGGCATGGGGAGCATGAACTGATCTCCCAACAAGCTGCTGGCCTTGCCCTACTCGATCTCTACTTGAAGAATCAACTTTTCGAGACTCTTCCACTCAACCTCTCCCTAGCGGATGGGATCATCCCGACAGATTGTGACTTGTTAATAATAGCCGGCCTAAAAGCCGACCTTTTCCCTAAAGAGTGGAAAGGTATCCTCGATTACATCAAGCGTGGTGGAAATGTGCTCCTTTTGATCAATCCAGGCTATGTTGATAAAAGCGTAAAGTATTTTGAGACATTGGGTGTGAAAATCGGTAGAAACATCATTGTCCTTGATAACCTCTCACAACTTAACTACATGCTGGGCAATATGTATTCCGTGGTAACAACCAACTATGGCGATACTGAGATTACTAAAGGATTTAACTTTCAGACGTTCTTTCCTACTGCACGCACAGTAGAGCCGGTTGAAAAAATGCCTGATGGTATAACAGCAAATAATCTCGTCTCCTCAGAGGCCTCATGCCATACCGAAAAGGTAGAGGTTCAACCTTATTCCAACCAGATGATTCGTAGTGGTGTATCTGAAAAAACCGGTCCAGTACCAATAGGTGTAATGCTTGAAATCAATACTGATAAATGGACTCCTCCTGTCGTTAAACTCGACAAACAGATTACAGGCGCTATACCGACTGAGAACATAGATGAACAGGAAAAGAGAAATGAAGCTCCTGAAACAGATAATTTCTCCGGTAGCAAGTCACCCGAGGCCAAGCTCATTATTATCGGTGACTCTGATTTCATTATAAATAATCATTTTGCTGAGGTTAAAGGGAATGTCGATTTTGCCCTCAATACTATTGCATGGCTAACTGATGAAGGTGACCTGATATCGATCCGCCCTAATCCGAATGAGGGAACGCTTGTAGTTCTTTCCGAAAAAGCAAAAAGCGATCTTTTCTGGATACCTGTTATCATCATTCCAGTTCTGATACTGATGCTTGGCGGAAGCGTCCGGCACTTCAGGAAAAAACGTCATTCGACCGAAGGTTAGTAATGAATTTCAAGAAAATATTGATCATCTTCGCAATCCTGGTAATTCTTGCTGGAATTTACTACTGGGATAGTTCCCGGAAAGAACAGAGAGAACAGGCTGATCTTGAGGCAGATAACATTTCTGTAATATCGGCTGATTCTGTTGAATATGTAAAAATTCAACGTCCTGATGAAACCTATATCCTGAAAAATGCAGGAGATAACAGTTGGGTGATCCGATTTGATGACGGATACACAGTCGCCGCTGAATCAACGGCTGTTATCAGCCTCCTGAATGCTATCGGCAGGATTGAGAAAACTGAAGAACTCGGGAAAGTTGAAGATCTGTCGCGTTACGGCCTGAGTATGCCAAGTGTATCACTCACTATTGGCAGCGAAGATAAAACACAGAAGATCAACCTCGGAATTAAAAATCCTCAGGGTGATGGGGTTTACGCACAGATCGGCGATCAATCCAGGATTTTTGTTGTTAGAGACAATATTCTTACGCAATCCGATAAATCCTCCTCCGATATGCGTAATAAAGCGATTTTAAATATCAACGTCGGAGATATCGCTTCTTTTACTTACGCCTCTCAAAAAACAAGCATCACTTTTAAAAACAGTGACAAAGAGTGGTTCATATCATCATCCAGGATGATAAAAGCTGACCTTGAACGTGTGACTTCGTTCCTTAATTCCCTAACGCAGGGAGAGATTTTAAAGTTTATCGATAATACTAAAGCCGCAGACCTGAAAACCGGTCTCGAGAACCCGGTTGCGGAGTTAAATATCAATACTGTTTCAGGAAACACAATCAGTTTGCAATTTGGTGCGTCTGTGCCCCTTGATAAGATTTCGGAATCGACTGAAAACTCTCAACAGCCTTCCGCTCCATCGGGCCAGATATACCTGAAAAGTTCCACCTACCGTGAAGTGCTTGTTGCCCAGTCTTCCCTTTTTTTGGGCCTGAACACTGATATTAATTATTGGCGGAACAAGAAACTTCTCGACATCCCGTTTGATTCTATACTGGATACGACAATCCAGGGCCCTAAAGAAAGTGTATCCTTCAAGAGAGTCAGAGAAACAAAATTCAGCATATACAAACCTTCTGAGTTACCGACAAGTACCTGGGAATGCAATTCCCTCAATAACCGGATAACTAACCTGAAGGCACTGGAAATTGTTGAGAATCCTTCAGAATTGAAAGAACAACCAGATTTTGATCCTCCTTATTCAATTGTATCGATTAAAACAGGGCCAACAAAACTTCTTCCAGCTGCGGAGAACTATGAAGGTTCGCTGATTATTTCAAATAATGTAATCAAATATCAGAATACAAATGTCCGATTCGTTAAGGTTAATAATATCGGCAAATTGTATCTTGTCACTGCAAAAGCAATTTCCGATATAGTTAAAACTCCATTTGATCTGATGGACAAATCTTTGGTTTCTATCATAGCGGAAGATATCGATGAGATAAGGATTAAGACAAAAATCGGTGCTGAGGATACGATAATTAAAGTCGAGAGAGACAGCAACACATGGAAAGTATCAGATCCACCATCCCTCAAGAATAAAGATGTGGATGATCTTGTCTATGATATTGTTATGGTGCAGATGACTGGAATTGCCGAGAAGAAATCATCCATTCACGATTATGGCCTGGATTCTCCTTTCGCGAAGATATCTGTTATTCCAAAAAAAGGTGATGCACAAGAAATCCTGATTGGTAATTTCGTATCTGTTGATAAGAAAAAAGAAATTTATCTTAAACTCGGAAGCGGAAGAACAGTATACACGTCGCCTTCAAAGTTAAGGCTAATTATTGAAGGCCTGATCGCAGAATAAAACTAAAACATATCGAAATACAATCCGCTTGTTGTCGAATAAATAATAGCATCCATTGCACGATCAGGGAAGATACCGAACAGGATTACTGCAAGCGCCAGGATAATAAGCATTACAATAACAGGCCATGGTGAAATTATCCGCTCTCCCCTTTTCTCAGGTTCGTCCATATACATAGTTACTACTACTCGAAGATAATAATAAACCGCAACAACACTATTGAGTACCGCGATTACAGTCAGTGTGATGAAACTGGCTTTAACTGCTGCGTAGAACACCTGGAACTTTGCCATAAATCCTACAAGTGGCGGAATACCAATGAGTGAGAACATGAATATAGCCATCAACCCGGCAAGCAGTGGCCGTTTTTTACTCAGGCCTTTGTAATTCTCGATATCGTAACCTTCATCGCCCTCCCCTGCAACAAGATATGCAATAGTAAAGGCGCCAAAGTTCATGAACAAATATCCCATCAGGTAGAAAAGAACAGAAGTTCCTGCAAGCATACTCGCCTTGGGATTACTTAGAGCGACTATCGCAACCAGTATATAACCTGCATGCGCAATCGAGGAGTATGCAAGCATTCGCTTGATATCCTTTTGTCTGAGCGCAGCCACGTTTCCTACTGTCATTGTGATCACCGCAAGGACAGTCAGTATAAGCACCCAACTACCTGACACAAGCTTTAGCGATAAAAGTACAGTAATCAATACGCACAATGCCGCGCCTTTTACAGCTACGGACATGAAAGCTGTTAAAGTCGTAGGTGCTCCCTGGTATACATCAGGAGTCCACATATGAAATGGTACAAGGCCGAGCTTGAAAGCAAAACCTGAAATCAATAGGATTACGGAAACCATTAATAACGGGGAGGATAAAACATCTGCATTATTTCCTAGAAACTCCGCAATGATATTCAGTTTTGTACTTCCAGTAATTCCGTAAATTAAAGCAATACCAAATAAAAGAAAGGCGGATGCAAACGAGCCCATGATGAAATATTTTATCGCTGCTTCGTTCGAATATTTTCGCGTCCTGAACAATCCGACTATTATATAAAGGGCTATCGACATCAGTTCTAGGCCGATAAAGAAGGTCAGAAGGTCATTCGCCGATGCCATCACGAACATCCCGAGGACAACGAACATCATCATCCCGTAGAATTCGCCGTAATTGAATTTTTCTCTCTTCAGGTACCAGATTGAGAAAAACACAGTCAGGATTGCCGCTCCGAGGAACAGCATGTAAAACATTCCTATGTATGAAAACGAACGGACAGTCTCCTGCATAACAAGTTCCTCGGCAGGTTCATAGAACTGATGTATGACCATCCCAGCTGTTGTAAAAAAGCCTATGATACTCAGAACTGCAACCGGAACCTTTGTTTTATTTTTAAGTAAAAGATCCAAACCGAGGACGAGTAAACCGAATACAGCAAGAGTTACTTCAGGCAATATATTAAGAATATTTGGGATAAACAGGCTCATTCCGTTTCCTCCGTCTCTAAATGCTTGTCTTCAAGTTTATTATCACTGAGGCTTATTACTTTAGTTTTTGGCATTTTAAATTCTATACGGTCTTCTTTTGCAGGATCTTTGAGGTCTAATTTTTTATAAATCCTCTTCACCATAGCGTTTACTGTCGCTTCGGATTTCGACATGAATGTCGTTGGGTAAATCCCTATCCATACTATAAATAATACAAGTGGTACAGTATATGCAATTTCAAGAAGGCTCATATCCTTCAGTTTCTTGTTCTTCTCGTTATCCAGAGGTCCAAACATAACTCTCTTGAACCACCACAAGATGTATGCTGCCGCAAGGATTACCCCGGTTCCAGCGATTATCGTGAATATCGGGTTGTCATAGAATACCGATGTAAATGAACCAAGCAGGATATTGAATTCACCTACAAACCCGTTCAAACCCGGGAGCCCGAGTGATGAGAGGGCTATTACCATGAAAAATACGGCAAATATCGGCATACTTTTCGATATGCCGCCAAACTCACTGATCTGCCTCGTATGACGCCTCTCATATATCATACCAACGATAAGGAACAGTCCGCCGGTTGAAAGCCCATGGTTTATCATCTGTATGATCCCGCCCTGGATACCGATTGTATTCACGGCAAAAAGCCCAAGCACAACGAATCCGAGGTGGCTTACTGATGAGTAAGCAACCAGTTTCTTCATATCCCTCTGAACCAGGGATACAAGAGCTCCGTATGTAATGCCGATTACGGCAAGAATTGCTATCGGAGTTTTAAAGTAATATGCCGATTCAGGAAAGAATCCTATACAGAATCTCAGCAAACCGTATGTGCCCATTTTCAGGAGAACACCTGCCAGGATTACCGAGCCGGGCGTAGGAGCCTCAACGTGGGCATCCGGCAGCCATGTGTGCAATGGGAATATTGGAACTTTGATTGCGAAGGCAAGAAAGAACGCCAAAAACAGCCATTTTTCCACGTCTAAAGGCAGGTTGATTATATTGGCAAGCTGAACAATATTGAGCGTTTGGTACTGAATATAGAGATAGATAATGGAGACCAGCATTAATACTGAACCTACCATTGTATAAATGAAGAACTTTACTGCCGCATATATCTTCCTCGGGCCACCCCAGATTCCGATGATAAAATACATCGGTATCAGCATGATTTCCCAGAAGATATAAAACAGAACCATATCCAGGGAGAGGAAAACTCCCAGCATACCTGTTTCGAGGAATAGCATAAACATCATGTATTCTTTCATCCTGTCTTTAATGGATCTCCAGGATGAGAGGAGCACAAGAGGTGTAAGGAATGTCGTGAGCATCACGAGAAGGATACTGATCCCGTCAACGCCCAGGTGGTAATTGACCTTGAATTCACCGATTTCAAACCAGTCAAAGTTCTCGACGAACTGCATCCCAGCAAGCTGCGATTTAAATGCTAAAAACATCACCAGGGACGATATAAACGAAGCGGTAGCAAATATCATCGCTGTTGTTTTTATCAGCCCGTCTCTTTTAGGCAGAAAGAGAATAACAATTGCCCCGGCAAGCGGTAGAAATGTTATCAGGCTTAGTATGCCAAATTCCATATTTCCTTCTCCTTAAAACAGCAACCAGAAGAGAATTAATATTCCGAGTATGAAAAAGACTATGTAAGTCTGTATATATCCGGTCTGTAACTTAGATACTACTCCCCCGAGTTTTCGGAAGAATTTCGCGCTACCGTTGACCATCACTCCGTCGACCAGGCCTTCGTCCACTTTGACACGAAGAATGTTATCGCTGACCCATATCATCGGTTTGACAACCACGGCATTATATAACTCATCTATTCTGTACTTGTGCAGTACAAGTCGATATACAGGACCAAGTTTGGCGGCAATCTTTTCAGATTTTGCAAATTTACCTTCCTTGTAGAACCACATCGCGAGGATAATACCAGTCAGCCCCACCAGCACTGAAACAATCGCCAGTATCCATTCAGTAGCAACCGAGCCGTGCACGGCTTCCGGAGCTTTTGCCAATACAGGTTCCAAGTAATTGCCGAGCCAATTCCCACCTCCAAGGAAATGAGGGATACCAATAATCCCTGCAAGAACTGCTCCTGCAGCCAGGATAATCAGAGGTATTGCCATTGAATTACCGGCTTCATGAATATGTTTCTCGTGTTCCTTCGGTCCACGATAATCTCCCCAGAATGTCATGAATATAAGGCGGAACATATAAAATGCTGTTAAACCGGCAGTCAGTAATCCAAGCGCCCAAAGGACTTTCGAGAAAGGCACACCGGCAATAAAACTTTGATAGAGGATCTCATCCTTCGAGAAGAAGCCCGAGAATGGTGGAATACCGGCTATCGCGAGTGATGCGATAAACATGGTCGGCTGCGTGATCTTCATATATTTCTTGAGCGCGCCCATCTTCCGCATATCGAGCTCGTCATCCATTGCGTGCATAACCGTTCCTGCTCCTAGGAATAGCAGAGCCTTGAAGAACGCATGGGTGAGCAAGTGGAACAGTCCAGCTGTAAATGCACCCATACCTACTGCGAGGAACATGTAACCAAGCTGTGACACCGTGGAATATGCAAGCACTCTTTTTATATCAAACTGCGTAAGGCCGATAGTTGCGGCGAATAATGCTGTCAAACCGCCGACTATTGCGACAACCAGCATAGTATCCGGCGCAAGAACAAAGAGGAAGTTTGATCTTATTATCATATAGACGCCGGCGGTTACCATCGTTGCTGCATGGATCAATGCGGAAACAGGCGATGGGCCTTCCATTGCGTCCGGTAGCCATGTATATAGCGGCAGCTGTGCGGATTTACCCGTGGCGCCAATAAATAAAAGTAATGTGGCAATACCTATCAATGCTAATGTCGACTCATCCAGCCCGAACGATGCCAGTGACTGAATATCCAGGAAATTCAACGTCCCGAAGATGCTGAATAGTATGAACATCCCAAGGAGAAAACCGAGGTCACCAATACGGTTGACCACGAATGCCTTCATACCAGCGTTTGCGGCGGACGGTTTCTCGTACCAGTAACCGATCAGCAGGTACGAGCAGAGACCGACACCCTCCCACCCTACAAACATCATCAGGAAGTTATCAGCAAGGACGAGGGTCAGCATCGCGAACATGAACAGATTCATGTAAGCGAAGAAACGTGGCACCGTTTTATCATGCGACATATACCCTGCAGAGTATATGTGTATCAGCAGGCCGATGCCTGTCACCATCAGGATCATTATGTTTGACAGGGGATCGAACATCAGGGAATAATCGGCTCGGAGCGAACCAGCGCTTATCCATGTAAACAGGCTGATAGCCTTCGCTGAAAAACCTGTTACGAACGCATGAAATGCAAGGATAAACGAAATCGCAACTGTACCTATCCCTACCGTATAAACGATTGGTTTTTTGTAGAGACGTCCGAATAACCCATTAATAAGAAATCCGCCGAGAGGCGCCAGTGGAATCAGAGGATATAAACTCTCCATTTTCTATCCTTTAAGATCTCTAAGGTCATCGATATTAACAGTTTTCCTGTTTCTATAAATCAGGATAATCAGGGCAAGCCCGACGGCAACTTCCACCGCGGCTATTGCCATTACGAAAAAGACGGCGATTTGGCCGTCCAGATTCTGGTGAAAACGCGCAAACGCGATGAATGCAAGGTTTGCGGAGTTCAGCATGAGCTCGATGCACATCAGTATAACAATCAGGTTCCTTCGTATTATTACACCGATTACTCCGATCACGAAAAGGACTGCGCTTAAAAGAAGAACCATTTCCAGGCTAAGCATAACTACTGCACCTCCCTTCGCGAGAAGAAAATCGCACCGATCACGCCCACAAGCAGTATGATTGATAAAATCTCAAACGGGTATACCCATTTCGTGAATAGATCCCAGCCGAACTTCTTTATGTTGTTTTCATGCGCGGTCTCCGGTCCCGGACTGGCTTCGAATTCTCCCCTGTCAGTCAGGCTTACCTGGGGCTGACTTTCATCCACCTGGAAGATATCCGATTTCGATTTCAAAGACGGAACAGCTGACCCGATTACAGCGATGATACTCCAGATCAGGACAACTGCGAGAAGGAAGCCGATCAGTTTAGTGAAAATAATCCGGAAGCTGATACCAGGCATATGCGACAGGTTGAGCAGCATTATCACGAATACTATCAGAACCATGATCGCTCCCGCGTAGACGATGATCTGGAAGATACCGATTAGTTCTGCGTTCAGCATGAAATAGATAAAACCGATTGAACAGAAAGTGACTACTAGGTACAGCGCGGAGATAAGCGGATTCTTCTGGAGAATCATCATTATTGCGCCCCCAACCGCGGCTGCCGCAAGAAGATAGAAAAGTATAGTTATGAACATAACTTATCCTTTAAAATTACTATACGCGCTAGTTTATATCATCAATGTATCCCAAAAGCAAAGTATATTGAGCACTTACGGGATATTATTCATAATATTTTTAAATATTATTGCGTCATTCTCCGTGATTCCTCTTGTGGGAGCCGGTCACATCCGGCGATTAAATA
>JAFGBY010000130.1 GCA_016932915.1 Acidobacteriota bacterium
GTTTTATGGAGAAAATCCAGAAAAAGTATTCTTTCAAGAGCAGCTGTATTTCTTGAAAAGCCATGGGCAATATTCCTGTTATGGATTCCAATTTCAATTATTGAAATATTGACTGATCGATTCCATTGGAGGAGCAGCGGTTTATGGAGTTATTATTCTCTTCTGCTTTGTTTTATTTTCGGGTATATGATCTTTTCAAATAAATCTATTCTGGAGAATATAAAAAATTACTGGATTGTATTTATCATCATTGCTGTAGCTGGTTCCGTTTATGCTTTAACAGGGATTTATGTTAACAAATGGCTTTCTTCTGGTATTAGTACCCCGTTTTATTTCTGGATATTCTCATGCAAAGGAATCGGGCCGATATCCTGGATCATTGGTTTAACAGGTTTTTGTATGCGTTTCCTGAATTTCAGGAACAGGTTTCTAAATTATGCCAATGAGGCGGTACTCCCTTTTTACATTCTGCATCACCTTGTAATCATTGTACTCGGTTATTTTATTGTTCAATGGAAAACTGGAATATCAATTAAATTTATCGCAACTGTAATTTTATCATTAACTGCAATAATAATTATTTACGAATTCCTTGTAAGACGCTTCAATATAATGAGGGTTTTGTTCGGCATGAAGCCGAAGAAATCACAGTAATTATAATAGAAATTTACACCCTCAACACCTTCTGATCTTTACCCATATCCTGCCGTGCTGGACACTGGCAATTTTTCCCGGACAAATGCCATCATGACTTTCCACATTGCCGTGATATCGTCAAGCCGCTGCAATCCGAGCCATAATGATTTCGTTCCCGGTTCGCCGTCGGATTTGCGCCCGAGAAAACCGCCAAGCCCTGCAACCATTCGTATGGCATCTCTCAGGCTGGGCGCACTGTCAGGCGGATTCGGATTTCTTGTGACATATGCGTTCAATGCCTTCCACTCTTCTTCCGCGAAATAGACAGTGCACGGAACATCAGGATTGGCCCGGCCGAGTTTTGCCAGATGGTATATTCTCCATGCAACCACAAGATCAACTGCAAGACACGCTTCAATGGTATCAACGCTTCCAAGCTGACGTTCTTCCACTTTGCACCCGCTTTTCAGCGTGCGGTGATATACTTCTATGCCCCAGCGCTTCGTGTACCATGATATCTTTTCAACCGCGTTCTCAAATGATTTTACCGGAATATTGGTCAGTAACATCCATTCAAGCCCGTCCTCTCCTTCGGGAGGATGATCTTCCCTGGCGTGTACAGCCCATACTTTTACTTCCGCCATTTTCTTCTTCCGTACCGGGGGTTTGAGAGTTACCCGTGAATACCTGACCGACATTCGCGCTGTTCTTTCAGTACGACCTTGCCTGCGCGGAACATGCAATTCCTGTATGCCACTCACATCCTGCTTTAAAACCGTATTCCATAAACGATTTTCATCTGTCAATATTCTGTCTTCCTTAGCCCGAACCAGCAGCTTCGGATTCTCTTTCTTTCTGTTTGCCAGTTCAAATAAGTCATATATATCGGCTTCCCGGTCTCCCACGCTTACCAGCGTTGTTCCCGGGCATGCTTTCTGCGCTTCTGCTGTTTTATTGTAACTTACCAGCCACTTATTGCTCTCTTTCTCCTCTATCGGAAGATCATGCCGGATATGTTTCTTACCAAATTTATCTCTATCGCGGGCCCAGCATTGTACGTCAATTAGTCCTATCGGAGTCCCTTCGGTCGTAAACGCCATCGTATCATGCATCTTTATCCCCATAGCTCCGTATTCTTTTCTATGTCCGATAAGGCCTAATCCTTCTGTCATAGGGTGCGTACTGTAGTTGAAACTGGTAGTATCCTGCACTGAGAGGACTATTTTCTCCTTTTTTATGCGTTCTTTCGTCGATTCGTAATGCCCTTTAAGTATTCTTTCCATTGTCGCGTTTTTATTCCTGAAAAACCTGTATGCCGCTTTTGTTTTTGCCCTTGTCCCGCATGCCTGCGGTATATTCGCCTGCGGCTTTGAATATAAATCCCTGCCTATGTTTATCAGCCTCTTTAAAAGTCTTTCATCCTTTAAATCAGCTCCCCCGAATTCTTCTTCCGCCCAGTCGGCATATTCCCGAGTATTCTCCTTTGCCGCTTCTGTCCGATCTTCCACGGGATAAAGTATTTCCCGCGAATTCCGGCTTAATTCATATACATATATGTCTTTGACAGCAACCGCCTTTTTATGTCTGCTGTCCTGGCGGCCTCTGCCTTTCGTTTGCCCTATATGCGCCCAATTTGCCGCGCGGTAGCTTGTACCGATAAATCTTTCGCTTTCTACAAATGTCTCTACAAGTTCAGGCTCGTATCCATATGTTTCAAGCCAGTCGCCTCTTAATCTCTTCATTGACAGCGACAATAAATGAGATGCCAGATTCTTTACTTTCACTCCCGGGAGTATTAAAAACCGGCTGTTTCCGACTATCAGATGCAGATTCTTCCTGCGGACATCATCGTCCCATCCTATCCATTCATCACGGGATCTGAGTCTCCACGCAGCTCCGCTGAAGGATAATCCCCCTAAATATCCGTACTTCCCGCTTTTTACCAGGTATCGAACTTGCGCCCCGCATAATGGGCCGCTTCCGAGATAATGATGTTCATCCATCATTTCCCGCCATGTCCGCGATAACTCTTTATCCTTACCGGTTATTCTTACTAATTCTATTCCGCCTAAATCCTTTAATTCGCATTCTATTGATATTGCTGATATCGCCTTACTATTATTTTTCGATGTTTCGCTTCTTCTTATACGATTCTTTGTCGCCGGCAGCTTTATGCGCCCTGCTGTCTCTAATTTCCTCAACGCTATACGGCAGCTCATTTCTTTAAGTTTGCCGTTCAAACTTTTCCAGTCAAGCCACTGGCATACTAATCTTGATAATTTGGATAACGATAATTCCGGATTGTTTCTTATTACCCGGTTTATCCTTGCTATTATCTCTTCCGTAAATTCCTGGTTGCATATCTTCATGCAGCCAGATTAGCATCCCCGTCTCCTAGTGTTCAGCAAAAAATTGTGGGACACGATCAGTTTTTATGTGGAACTGTA
>JAFGBY010000131.1 GCA_016932915.1 Acidobacteriota bacterium
AGGCCTGGATTTGACATATATATTAAAGCAACTTGACTCATTCGAAGCAGTTATTGATATTTTCGATGATACTGAACCCTCTGTGAATTTAATCGATTGAGAGATCAGGTTATTAAAAACCTGCGTCAGATCAGCCTGGGGATATCTTACTATCGGCATGTTGGAGGGGATATCAAGTGATACGCCATTAGTATCGAATTCCGATTGTCTCATATAAATAATGCTCATCAGTAAATCATTTACATCAACTTCTTCCAGCTTTTCACCGGATGGAGGTGATATCGCTTTTATCTGCTGCATTTTTAAAGAGTTGTCCAGGATTCTTGATACTTCTTCCATCGCTGACTTGACGTGCATGAAAGAAGAACTTGAATCAGCTTTTATTGCATCAGCAAGTTTTTGTTCAGCAACCGCCATCTGCTCTCTTGCTTTGGATAACTGAGGCTCAAGTTCTGCGGCAAGGGTAAGGATAAACCCAGCTGTTATTGGTTTTGAATCAGTCTTTTCGACAACAATTTTCTGTTCACCAGTATTATGAATAAGTACAGATGTAAAGAGAATCTTGTTTTCTTCATTCCAAATTGGTGAAACGGTTATAAAAGTATCAAAGATTTTCCCGTCTTTCTTCAAAAATTTACATGGCTGATAACGCATGGTGTTGCCAAGAAAACCCTGTCTCGCTATGTTTTCGACATTGCTGAATTCGGTTTTCTCTACAAGAGAGGAGATGTTCTTACCCACGATATCACTTTCCGAATATCCAAGGAGAGCGGAGGCAGTGGAATTGAATGATAATACCCGGTATGTCGGGCTGAGTTTCAGTATCCCATCCGAGGAGTTGTTAATTATACTGTTGAGGAAATGTGTCGCGTGGTTCATATCTTTATAAAGTAGAGCGTTTTCCACAGCTATTGATGCATATGTAGCGAGAAGTATTACGAAACGAAGATCTTCCTTCTTATAGGTTTCATCATTTTTATAGTAGAGATTCAGTACGCCAAGCAACCCTTGTTTGCATTTCAGGGATACACAGATAAATGATGAATAATTGTCAAATTTCTCCAGAGCGTTTGCCAGTGATTTATTTTCCGAGCCGGTGATGACAGCCATTTTCCCTTTATCTGTAATGCTTCTGAGGAAAGAAATCAGCTTGTCCTTAAGGATCACGACAATCGGGTCATCCTTGAGGTTATAAAGCTGCCTCGGTTCCATATAATTTTTTTCTTTATCATAGAGATTAATCGATGCGTATTTGACATCCAGGTGAGATACCGCTGCGTTTATTATCATCTCGAGCAGCCGATCGAGGTAAAGTTCAGATGTGAGAGCTTTTCCTATTTCACTGATATGCTGCAGTTCCTTTACCTTTTGTTCCAGCATTGATTCAGATTCGGTCAGTTTATCCGTAATCTCGGTTATTTTCATATTGGCTTGAACAGCGGTTTCCACTAGTTGTTCATTAGTGAGAAATTCCTGTTCAGCGGGTGTTTTCTGTTCTGAAATAGACGGTGATTGACCGAGTTGGAATGTTGTTATTTGTCTCTGTTGCTGTGCCATAATAGCCGGATCAAGCGGGATAGCGGACTGGGATGGAGTAGGAATGATTATATCATGCTGTTCAGTGGGGCTGAAATTAAGATCTCCTGGCTTTATATCGGCATATACTTCAGCGACCGGTTCCTCTTTTTCGTCTATTGGTTGAGTGGATTCCAGATTATCAACATCTTCCTCACCAACTTGAACGGCGGTACCGGATGGTGAATAAGGATCATAAGCGGCATAGTAGATATTTTCGCTCTCTTCAGGTGTTTCCTGGGATTCTTCTTTCTGTTCCTCAGCAGGTGGAGCAGCGGCAGCCGCTGCTTTTCCTTGTTCATATTGCTGCATCAAGTTATTGAGCGTATCTGATATTTTTTTCTGAGTTTCGATCAGTTCTTTATCGGTTTTTATCATCCTGTATTTAGTCAGGATGGATTCAATCATCATTGTAACAATATCAATAAAAGTCTCAAAAATTCCCTCGCCTGCAGGAGCCACCGATTCGAATATTTTCACATCTCCGTTTTTATTGAGGGACTGGTTCATTTCCTGGATCGACATAATATTCGGGAGGTCGCGTTTGTTGTATTGGAGTATCCATGGCGTTTGTTCAAGAAGCAACCCGTTTGCCCGCAGATTGCTCTTCATATTCGTTAAGCTAAAGAGGTTAGCTTCTGCCTCCGCTTTTTGTGAATCAGCTACAAAAACAATAGCATCGCATCCAGCGAGGACAACCTTACGTGTTGAGTTATATTGCACCTGGCCTGGAACAGTATATAGTTGAATTTTGATGTTAAAGTCATTGATTTGTCCCAAGCTCATGGGCAATAAGTCAAAAAACAGGGTGCGATCGTTTTTAGTATTCAGTGAGTAAAATTTCGTTGGCTGGCTATAATTAATATATTCATGAATTTTCTGCAGATTTGTCGTTTTACCTGATAGTGCTGGTCCATAATATACAACTTTAGCGGTTATTTCCCTATCACGATAATTGATTTGAACCACTTAACCCTCCTCGTGGGTATTGTCAACAATATGGAAATGGAGGCGGCGGCCGGAATTGAACCGGCGAATAAAGGTTTTGCAGACCTCTGCCTTACCACTTGGCTACGCCGCCTTTAAATTATTTATAATATATTCAATTTTAATTAGCAAGAGAAAATATGAGGTTAAATATCAGATTTTCAATGATATCATATGGAAATTATCTTGTTTTTTATGGCATACCTGACGATATCAGCAAGATTATGAAAATCCATCTTTGTCATAATGTTTTTTCGGTGTGTTTCCACTGTTTTAATACTGATATAGAGTGTATCTGCAATCTCTTTATTAGTTTTTCCATTCGCCAGTAATTTGATTACCTCGATCTCTCTTTGGGTTAACGGAGTATCCAGATCGCTTTCAGTTTTCTTTTTATCATTACGGCTGTTTTTATACATTTGTAATACAGCTGAACTTACGGATGGGCTCAAGTATGTGCCGCCTGAATATATTACTTCAATAGCTGTCAGCAATTCTGAGCCAGCCACATCTTTCATTACATAACCTGATGCTCCATTGGCTAGGGCTTTATCAATGTATTGTTGATTATTATACATGGAAAGTATGAGGACCCTGACCTCCGGCATCAGATCCTTGATTCTTGCCGTTGCTTCCAGGCCGGACATAGTAGGCATTGAAACATCCATAATTATAATATCAGGCTTTTTCTTAAGCGATAATTCCACTGCTTCTTTTCCGGATGATGCCTCACCTACTACCTCGACTTTTCCGGATTGAGTTAGTAGTTCGCTTAGCCCTTCACGAAAGATTGTATGATCATCAGTTATTATTACTTTAATTTTATCATCTATCATTTTAACGGCACTGTGAGTTTTACCTCACATCCTTTCCCTTTATCAGAAATAATCTCACATTCAGCATTAATATGAGCCGCGCGTTCTTTAATTGCCAACAAACCGATGCCGGTACCCATTTTCCTGGTTTTGTAAATATCTTCCAGGTTAAATCCTCTCCCATCATCGATAACACGGATATTTATCTTGTTTCTGCCTTCTTTTTCAAAATATATTTTAATGTTCTTTGCTTCTGAGTGTTTAACCGCGTTCGAAACTGCTTCTGTTAGAATTCTAAAAATTGATAGTCTTTTTTCCTCATCTACCTTCGGGAAAACCGATGGATGTGTAAATTTGAAAGTAAATGGGGAATCTTTTGGAAAGGTACTGATAAACCATTCAACACCAGAAATAAGCCCCAGGTCATCGAGCACTGTGGGGTGAATTCTGGTGGCTAAATCCCGGGTAGCATTTATTGTATCGTTCAGCAGGTTTAATATATTTTTAAACTCATTTTCTTTATCCGGAAGAGACAGGAAGATATCTTTTGTAAATAGTTGTAAATAGATTTTAATAAGGCTTAAAGATTGGCCGATCATGTCATGAAGGTCAGAGCTGATACTCTTGCGTTCTTCTTCCTGTACTAATATCAATTTATCGCTCAGCTCCTGGAGCTGTTTACCTCTTTCTTCGAGACGTGATACAAGTTGAGCATTTTCAATAATTACACCCATCTGGCTCCCCAGGGTCTCAAGAAGCTGTACTTTACGTCCCCTGAAATGTTCCGCTTTTGCACTGTAAAGTTCAAGTAACCCGGTAAGACTATCCCGGGAGATAAGTGGAACGGTAATTTTTGACCTTATATTATCTTCATCTCCGGAAAATGACTGGATTAGAGTTTTATAATGGTCCGGGATCAATGGGATTCTAAGTGGTGATCTAATACTGAATTTGTTATCGATTGCGTGTTTTGCTTCAAGAGAAAAATCTTCTTTCTCCCTCAGGTAAATTACACCGTAATTGCTTTGGGATAATTCAAGGCTTCTTTCAAGGATTATGCTGATTATATTTTTTATCTCATATTCCTTTCGCATTTCCTGGCTGAGATAATATAGCAGGAATAATTCCTCATTTTGCTGTCTTTCCTGTTGTTTTCGTTCCTCTCGCTCACTGATATCTTTCACAAAGACAAGGAAACCGTATTCCTCACCGATCGGGATAGTGGAAGCATGAATTTCAGCCGGAAAGGTAAGCATTTGCCTTGTTACTCCTACAGTTTCTATTTCTATTCTTTCCTGCTTGGGTTTTTTGAAATATTTTTCAACAAGTTTATAAGATTTATGGTCAATATCAAAAAGTGTAAAAATAGCGTTTCCTTTTTCGCTGTTATTATCCTTAAATCCGAATATTTTTATAGCTTGTTCATTATACTTCACTATTTTTCCATCTTTATTACAGATAAGGATCCCATTTATTGCACTGTCAAAAATCAATGCGCCACTTTCGATAGGTATTTCCTGTTGTTCCTTTTTTTGAGGAATACTTGAGCTATCAACAGCTTCAACAGGGGTAAGGCTCATGTAATCGTTAAAATAATTTCGCCTGGATTCTATAATAATTGTTTCAATTACATTTAAGATATCAAGATTGTCACCAAGTTCGGATAGATTGATAAAATCCATCGCCCCATTTAAAAATGCCTCTCGTATATTATAAGCTTCATATTCCATCGAAAGTAATATTACCGGGAGATTAACGGTTGGATCATCTTGAATGAGCTTCAATATTTCAATAGCTGTCATCTTGTTGTTAAATGCGGAATCTATGAGGATTGTATCAAAATTTCCAGTCAATAATTTTTCGATAGCGGCTTCTCCGCTTGTTACAACGGTAAGATTGAATGAGTCCTGGTCCTTACTTACTATCTTCTTTAATTGCTCAGTGAGTTGCTTGCCGGCATCCAGTAATAGGATTTGGTATGGTGCATCAAAGAGAAAATTCTTTGAAATCGTATCGATTAGTTCTGGAATATTGGAATCTTTTTCCAGGATAGTTAAATAATCTATTCCCATACTTTTAAAAGAGCTAAGGACCGGCATATTCTCCGGTTCCGAAATAAGGATAAACAGACTGGATTTTTTATTTAATAATAATTCCTTAAGACTGTTGCTGCCGGGAGCCGGCAAGAGGTCATTTGCAACAAAAACAAGAATTGAATCATCTTTTTTAAGTGCACTCACAGCCTCACGGATGTTACCTGCAACCGTGAGGCTATATTTATCATTAGATGTCTCAGAGATAAATTTTTCCATCAGTGCCGAATCATTACTTATAAGCAGAAGCTTTATCGGCATATGGAATTTCTCCTAAAATTTTACCAACGTAAAAACATCTGTCCCTTCGAGTTTGCTTCTTCCGTTCAAGAATTCCAGTTCAATTACAAAACCTGTACCCAGGACGTTCCCACCAAGTTCCTTTACAAGCTTTACAACCGCTTCAGCTGTTCCTCCAGTGGCAAGGAGGTCATCAATAATAATTATATTATCGCCTTTTTTTATTGCATCTTCATGAATTTCCAGGGAGTCTGTTCCATACTCAAGATCATATGAAATACTTTTTGTTGCGGCTGGCAGCTTCCCGGGTTTTCTTACCGGAACAAAACCGGCATTTAATTTATAAGCAAGCATTGGGGCAAAAATGAAACCTCTTGCTTCGATACCCAATACTTTATCAATCTTCATATCTTTGTACTTATCATATAATGCGTCTACTGCTTTTTTAAACATCACTGGATCAATCAATAAGGTTGTTATATCCTTAAAAAGAATCCCAGCTTTTGGGAAATCCGGAATATCTCTGATAGAATTTCTTAATTCATCCACTTTATGTCCTCCTCAGGCAAATTAATATGTTATCTGGAAATCCGTATACTTACTGTCAGGTTGTTCCTCCACAATTTCTATATGGTCAACTCTTGCTGCGGGAGGCCCTTTTTTAATCGAGTCGTAGAAGCTTTCAAGCGCAGTCCTGGTACCCTGTGCCAGGATTTCGACCCGGCCGTCATTGAGATTCCGTACGAATCCCGTAATCCCAAGTGTACATGAACTTCTCAAGGTGAAAAACCGAAAAGATACGCCTTGAACTCTTCCTGTAATGTAATATCTCTTTGCTGCAATCATTCACGATCTATCCTTTATGAATAATAACGCACTTTTTTAGTACAGACAAGTGAGGAACTTATTCCTGAATTAATTATCCAGGTAACACAATTTTTCCTAGTATTACCTTTTTCCGTGCTCCAGTTGCGGTTGGTAGATTTGAAGGTGAATAATGAATAGTCTCGTTGGCCAATATGGCGAAACCGATTGCTTCCTTTGCATCAACCGGTATTCCCATTTCATCTGATTTTTCTATATGTATAAGAGGTAGCCTTTCTTCCAAGCCTGATATAATAGCTTTATTATGACTTCCTCCACCGCTGATGATTATCCTGTCAACCGGATGGTTAGGTTCCAGGTGTTTTTCGACAGATAATGCAATTGATTCAACAGTAAACCGAGTTACTGTGGCAATGATATTTTTCCATTCAATATTTCTCGAAATTTCGATTATCCAGTCTGCATATTCGCTACCGAAACTTTCTCTACCGGTACTTTTCGGTGGATCGGTTTCGAGGTAGGGGTGTTCCATCATCCTATCCAAAAGTTTAGGATCAACCGTTCCTGAAAGTGCAGTTTCACCGCCTGCATCATACCTGTATCGTTCTCCAGAAAGACGTGACATAAGGAGGTCGATCAGCATATTCCCCGGCCCGGTATCAAAAGCAATAATGTCTGTATTCTGCGAATCTGGAGTAAGAAATGTCAGGTTTGCTATACCACCTATATTCAGGCAAACCCGGCATTCATTAGGAGAGTGCAGGAGGATGTAATCAACATAAGGAATAAATGGAGCTCCCTGACCGCCTGCTGCGATATCTTTTGGCCTGAAATCTGCTACTGTCAGCACTCCGGTTCTATGGGCAATTATTGAAGGTTCGCCGACTTGTAGTGTGGATGCGACATTGAAACCGTAAAGTTTTTGAGCTTCCGGTAGATGCTGGATTGTTTGCCCGTGTGAACCTATGAGGTCGACCTCAGCGATATCAATGTCGGCCTTTTTGGTAACATCCAGCGCAGCAGAGGCAAATGCCTCGCCAAGAAGGAAATTAAGCCTGCAGATGTCATCCAGTTTTGCAGTGTCGGGATTCGAATTTTTTAGAATAAAATTCCTGATGCTTTCGGAAAATTCGAGTGTAGTGAATTTAACCAATTCAAACCGGGTTTCCTTCCCATGGCCGTACAGGCGGATTAGAGCGGCATCGATACCATCGACAGACGTCCCTGCCATCAGGCCGATGACCAGTTTTTCATCTTTGTTCCTGATTTCGGCGATTAAGTCCTTTATCATTTTTTTCTGACCTCCCGGTGGATTTCATCCATCCGAGTTTTCAGCAGTTGGAAGTCATCAGGCTTTTTATGTCCGGATTGTATTTGCTGAATATCTGATTTTATTTCTTTATAATCTCTTATTACTCGGCAGATATTTCTAAAAGCTGCCCTGTTTCTCTTTATTGAAGCTGTTAATTTTTGAACAGCTAGAGCCGCCTGGTTCATTTCCGCGCAGATTAAAGCAGAACCTGCTCCAGCAGTGAGCGCCTTTGCCGCTCGCTCGGGAATATCGCCATATTCCTTGAGAGCTCCCATCAATAAATCATCTGAAACAGCCATGCCCTTGAATCTCAATTCATCATATAAAAACCGGTAGGCTTTTCGGGATAATGAGGCCGGTGTTTCCGTTCCCAGTAATTCAGGGTAGAGGCAATGCGCGACCATTACAATTTTAGCGATACCGGACATGGGGTTGTACGGATATAAATCTCTTAGTAAAAATTTGCTTTTGTCTCTTTTGTCGGAAGGCAGGTTATGATGTGAATCGACATCTGTTTCAGTCAGCCCTGGAAAATGTTTGAGGCAGCCGATAACACCACCATCTAAAAGTCCCTTTAAGTATAACTTGTTAAATTTTCTGACTTCAAATGGATCGGAACTATATGCCCTTTTTTCTATTCCATTTTTATTGATTTCTGAGTAAAGCTCGGACACAGGAGCAAAATTGACATCGATATTAAAATATCTGAGAATTTTTCCCGAGGTTTTACCGAATTCATAGATCAAGTCGGTCCTACCGGATGTATAAAAATCTCTTGCTGATGGTGTATCCGGCATAAAAGGATTGAGGCGGTTGACCAGCCCACCCTCAAAATCAATTGAGATTATTGGAGGTGATTCTGGGAAAAGGGATTTGATTCCTGTTGTCAACAAGGAAAGTTGCTCAGGATTTTCAATGTTTCTTTTAAACAAGATGACCCATCCGGGAGATGTTTCCAGCAGGAAGTCTTTTAGTTCTGCTGTAAGTTCAGTGCCATCAAATCCAAGATTAAAGAAAACACCGGGATTAAGATGTCTTTTCGTCATTCGATTTTTTATTCAACCACCTTAATTCTTCTTTTTTATTTTTTGTTGAATTTTTTCCAACAGAGCCAGGGCTTCTATAGGAGTGATTTTATTCAAATCTATTTTTTTCAATTCCTTCAGTATGGGGTCCTCCAGGTATTCATCAAAAAGTGATTTCTGAACTGGCTGGAATTTGTTCAGCCCCAGCGTATCCTTCCTTCCAAGTACAGGATTACCTTCATTATCGAGCTCTTTTTCTTCCAGTGTCCTAAGTATCTCCTTCGCCCTGTCGGTGACCTCCGGTGGAACACCTGCTAGCTTTGCCACCTGAATACCGTAACTTTTATCGCTGCCCCCTTCGACCACCTTGCGCAGGAATATCACTTGGTCTTTCCACTCTTTCACATCCAGAGAGTAGTTTTTTATCCCAGGGTATATAAGGGCAAGTTCTGTCAATTCATGATAGTGAGTCGCAAATAGTGTCCTTGCTTTGATGTTATCCGCGGTTGCCAGGTATTCGACGACAGCCCAGGCAAGGCTTAGGCCGTCGAAAGTGCTTGTTCCCCTGCCTACTTCATCGAGTATCACCAGGCTTTTAGATGTCGCATTGTTCAGAATCTCCGCTGTCTCCTGCATCTCTATCAGGAAGGTTGATCTTCCCTGTACAAGACTATCTGAAGCGCCGACCCGGGTGAATACCCGGTCGACAATTCCTATTTTTGCCTCTTTAGCCGGGACGAATGAGCCCATCTGCGACAGAATCACTATAATGGCGACCTGCCTGAGGTATGTCGATTTACCGCCCATATTCGGGCCGGTGATGATAAGAATCCTCTCCTCGTCACTTAATGTACAATTGTTGGCGATAAATTTTTCATCCAGGTTCAGTTTTTCTACTACTGGATGCCTGCTTTCTTTCAAGGTAATATTCCTCGATGTATTGATTTCCGGTTTACAGTAATCCCCGGCGCTTGCCAGTTCAGCAAGCGAACAAAGAACATCTATTGTACCGATCCTGATGGCTGTTTCCTGGACACGGTAGTACTCTTGAGCGATCTGCTCACGGATATTTGTGAATATTTCAAATTCAAGGTCGTTTATTTTTTCCTCAGCGCCGAGAACCTTTGCTTCGTATTCCTTCAGCTCGGGAGTGATGAATCTTTCTGCATTTACAAGGGTCTGTTTCCTGATGTAATCATCCGGTGTTTTCCCAAGATTCGAATTCGATATCTCTATATAGTATCCAAAGACCTTGTTGTATTTGACCTTGAGATTGTTTATCCCGGTCCTTTGTTTTTCTTTAAGTTCCAGGTCTGATATATATTTTTTACCGTTTATCGAGATTTCTCTTAAGGAATCGAGTTCTTCATTAAAACCATCTTTTATAATTCCTCCATCTCGGAGTGAAACAGGGGGATTTTCGTTCAACGATTCGTCAATTGTTTTATATAAATCTTCCAGGCAGTCAATGCTGCTTGAAATTTCCATCATTAATAATGATTCTGCTTCGGATGCCGCTTTTTTAAGAGCTGGTAGTTGCGAAACGGAATTTTTTAAAGCCACCAGATCGCGGGGATTACCTGTTCTCAGGCTGATTCTGGATATAATTCTCTCAATATCGGATATTTTTTTAAGAAAAATGATAAGCTCCCGCCGTTCAATTGATTTTTGAAGCAGTTCTTCTACCGAATTGAGGCGTTTTTCTATTTTTTCCTTATCTATTAACGGCTGGAGAAGCCAGGACTGGATCATCCTTTTTCCCATTCCGGTCACTGTGTGGTCAATCGTTTTCAACAGGGAACCTGTAGTCCCTTCTCCATAGAGCGACTTGATGAGTTCCAGATTTCGCCTGGTAGTAGCATCAATAACCAGGTAATCCGATCTGGATATCTTCCGTAAAGTCTTTATATGAGGAAGATCGTTTTTCTGTGTTTCTCTCAGGTAATGTATCAGCGCTCCCGCTGCGTTAACTGCTATTGAATCTTTATCAAGACCGAATCCTTCCAGATGTGAGACATTGAACTGTTTTTTTAACTCGCCGTCCGCGTATTCAGTACCGAACGTCCAGGTTTCAGAAAATGATATCACTGTGTTGAAGTTATGGTTTATTTTAAATTCACCGGTTCTTTCAGAATCGGGCAAAATAATCTCCCTGGGGGAATACTGACTTAGGATTTCCTGGAGTTCCGGGAGATGTTTTCTTCCATTCATCTCCGCCACAAGAAATTCGCCGGTCGAAATATCAGCTAAAGCCAGACCGGATTTATCCGCTGTCGGCATTATTGAAGCAATATAATTGTGAGAAGAGGATTCAAGCAGATAATCTTCTAGCAGAGTTCCCGGAGTGACGAGGCGTACCACTTCACGTTTCACTACTCCTTTTGCCTGTTTCGGATCTTCGACTTGTTCACAAATTGCGACCTTTTTCCCGGTACGGATCATTTTTGAGAGGTATGATTCCAATGCATGGTATGGGATTCCGCAAAGCGGTATTGCCTGTCCCTGTTTATCTTTTCCTCGGCTGGTTAAGGCGATATCGAGTATTTTTGATCCTTCAACGGCATCTTCATAAAACATCTCATAAAAATCACCCATCCTGAAGAATAAAAATGCATCAGGATGATCGCGTTTTATTTCCCTGTACTGCCGCATTGCGGGGGTTAAACCATCCAGATTGTTCATTTCGATAATATAGCAGATTTAACTATTTATTAAAGTTAATGTGAATATTATGGATTCAGGAATTATAGATAGAAAAAATCCCCGGCAGTTTTTGCCGGGGATTGTAACTTTATTCAGTTCTGTTAGGAGTTAAGGTCTTGTCTCCCTTGATTCTCCAGTCTCCTGAATTGTTCTCGAATTTCTTTCCTGTTTCTGCAAACCGATAGCTTGCGCTTTACCTTTCGCAGCCATTTTATCTTTTGGGTCAATTTCCAGCGCTTTATCAAAGGCTTTAATGGCTTTGTCCCATTTCTTCTTGGCAATAAATGAAAAACCCATGTAGTTGTAGGCAATAATACTATTTGGATCAAGCTCTATTGTGTTCTCTGCTGCATCGATACAATCACTGAAATCCCTGTCATGGAAATTGTATATTGTTAGAAGCGTCCATGTTTCGACATCTTTTTCATCGGCTTCAGATACTTCTTCGAGCAGATCAATAGCATCTCCTTTTTCTCCTTTAGAGAATAGAGCTTTTGCTTTGAATTTCTTCAGAATCAGGTTATTCGGGTATTTTTTCAATCCGAGTTCAGCAGCCTTCATTGTGTCATCATAAAGCTTCAAGCTGTAATCCGCATAGCATAAATTATCGAACACTGCTTGTTCCGGATTGTCAACAGTTAACAGCTCGTCCAGTAGTACTTTTGCATCCTGAAATTTTTCTTCTTTAAGTAATTTAGCTGCCTCAACCAGTTTTTCATTATCAGCACCAGTATTTGCTGCTTCCTGTCCCATTAAAACCATGCTTAACGAGAAAGCAATGAGTATTAATATTGTTGTTAAAAATGTATTTTTCATAGTTTTCTCCCTTCTTTTCTTCTATGGTGAAAGACGAATTTTCTGCTTGATTTGTTCATTATCACCATAGTTGGTTGATTATTTCAAACTTCTTTTATCTGTACCGATGTATTCATAATCAGTTGGATGAATTTTACGCATCGGCTTGTTATCTGTTTGTTCTTCATAGATGTGAGCAAGAAGGCCAGGAAGACGAGCTATTATGAAAAATGCGTTCGCAAGAATCGGTGCGAAATCCATTTCACAGAGTAATGCGGCGATTGCTCCATCTACATTTATCGGGAGGTCTTTCCCGATCACTTCTTTTATTGAGTCCTTCACAGCAAGAGAAATTTCGATATATGGCCCGTCAAATCCGAGTTCTTTAGCCATATCGTATAATTTCTTCTGCCTGGGATCATCTGTATGCATGCGGTGTCCGAAACCGAAGATAGTTTTTTTCTGGTTTCTTGTCTTGGTTACATAATCTTTCGCTGCGGTAGATAAATCGATATTTTCCTTTTCGGCAGTTGCTTTTATTTCCTGGAATGTAAGCATCGCGTTTTCGATAGCGCCACCGTGGAATTTATTTATTGAAAGTATTCCAGCAGCAATTGCCGCATTAATTGGCGCTCCTGTTGATGCTACAGTTCTTGCCGCCAGGGTTGAGGGCGGTGAGCATCCATGATCAATGGATGAAACTAAAATAGCTTCGAGCATTTTGCTCTGTTTTTCATCAGGCAGTTCGCCTTTAAGAATCATGTATAATCCATCCGAGTACCTTATTTTGCCCATAAGATCCTGGATCGGGTAACCGTGCACTATTACATTGTTGGGTTCGACTTTAGTAATTTTACTATTCCACTTTAAATCGTTACTCATTTAATCTCCAACTCCTTTTCTATAAGGTATATTATAATCCTGTTTTACTTTTCGTTAAGCTGTTTATTTACATTTCGGATGATACTTTTTATCTGTGCTGATGTATCTTTTCTTTCCATCCTTTTGTTTACTATATTTAACATCGATTTACGGAATGCTGTATGGCGATACAGTCCTGCAATCTGTAAAGATTCTTTTGCGGTTTTTTCATCCATATGTTCGATTATGTAAGCATGATACCTGTAACTATTCTCTATGGCTTTTTTATAATAACCGATTTTTATTTCTCCAGTCTTATTGTCTTTAATTTTACTAATAAGAAATGCCACTGCTTGTGGCTTGGGAATAACGACCAGTACCTCAAGAGCTGATAAGAAAATCGGTGTCGGCTTTCTATATTGGTTTTCGCTGTTGATTATATGAATGAGTGATGGGACGGATGAGCTCGTACCCATAATACCTAATGTTTGTATATCTTTCAGAGATATCCTGTTTTTCACAATCATTGAATAAAAGCTCAGATTTGCTTTTTCATAATAATACCATCCCGCAAGTTTCCTGAATACCATGACGAGTTTAATATATTTCTCTGAGAGATAAATGGAGTCCCAGTTATCGAGAAGATATTTATGAAGAGGACGTAAAATCCACATCTCGCGGACTTGGAATAAAGAATCCACTGCGATATTGCTATTAGGATCATCCTTGCTGAGAGCCAGGGCGAGAAGTTTTTCAAGTCCTTCTTTTTCTCCCCTGAGAGCAAGGCAATTTAAAGCGGCCTGCCTGACATCAATTGAATAATCATAAAGGAGCCCCATAAGATCATCAGTCACATTATTATGTGAGAATTGCAGAGATTTGGCAATAATCGTCCTGACTTTGGAGCTGGAATGAAATAACTTTGTAAAACCTGGTTTATCGACCAATCCTGCCCTGTAAAGATCGAAAGGCAGGTTCTCAAATGCTTCGTTTTCGTCGATAGAAATTAGGCTTTCTATCATTGCGTCGAGTACATCATGGTCATATGCTTTAATAAGCTCATTAAGGTATTCATCTGTGGGTACAGAACTATCTGAATTATCTATGCAGGCAGTAAATAACGCGATAATAAAAAATATTAAAAGCGTTTTCTGTAATTTTAATTTCATTAATACAATCCCAACTCCAGGAGCGCTTCCGGGTCGACATTGACCGAGTTTATTTTCATCGTCCAGTGAAGGTGAGGGCCAGTGATCCTACCGGTATCACCTGAAAGAGCTATTATATCGCCCTTGTTCACAAAATCGCCTTCTTTTACCTTGAACTCGCTCAGATGCGCGTAAAATGAGTAGACCCGTCTGCCGTGATCGATGACGATAAATTTGCCGGAAAAATAAAAATCATCACACATTACCACTTTTCCCCGGTTAACCGCAGCGACCGGCGTGCCGATGGATGCTTTTAAGTCCGATCCGGAATGGAAAGAGCGGTATTCGCCATTAAATACACGTTTTACAGCAAATTCCTGTGTAAACAAATCGTCCACCGGTTTAATAAAACTCCCGTTCCAGTATTTATCCGGTGTTTTCTTTTTCCATAATGCCATGAGGATAGCGGCTTCTTTTCGTATTCTTTTTAATTTCTCCTCTGTATATTTCAGATAGTACGGATCAACATTAAGTTCCGATATACTGAATTCACGTTCATCTATTCGCAGATTTTGTTTCAGTTGTTCCTTGTCGCCAATGTTGTTAACAGCTGAGATAGTGATTGGGTATAATCCGGGTTCCAGTTTTGTGGGGATTCCAAACAATGCGAACCACTTTTCTCCCTCAGGGTAAAACTCCATCTCTGTATCCAGGAACATCCCGCTGACAGTTTCTATTTTATTTTCTTTAAAAGGGGATATCTCGAAAATTATCAACTCGCCGGGTTTGAAAAACCGGGCATGTATATCGATGATTATATGATCCCCATGTATACTGATGGTTTTATTATTGTCGCCGGCTGATGCTAAATTCACTAACATGAACAGCATACTAATTAATAATATCAATTTCTTATTCATAATCGCTGAGTATACCAATATCCCCGGTTTTAAACAATTATGATACATTGAATTGTCAGGAAATCTGTCCCGGTCAGGCTACTTTTCTCTATAAACTGAGAGATGGTTTTTATTTAAAATACCTAGGCAATACCTGACATGTTCTGTATGAATATATACTTTTTTCAGATCCTCGTCCGATATCTCGCTGGTGATTTTCTTGCGGATCGGTTCGAGAGTTTCATGGTATTTTCTTAATACCGAGTAACCAACCCTGTATGACGTTCGAATGAGGGATATTGCCATGAAAACAATTATAATAATCGCTACCACTTGGAGTACCCTCTGACTATGTTTTATCAGGATGCCGTTTTTATACCTGTTGATCAGAAAGAATAAAAGAATCGAATTTGCCACCCATAGAAGTGACGAGATGGAAGTATACCTGTAGCTCATCGCCTGGTGAGCACCGAATTCCAGACGGCCTAGGCCTGACATTGCTGCGCTGAAACCGGCATAAAAACCGAGTAATATAAAAATATGAAAGAACCTCGAGTCTTCTTCGTTCTTAATTACAAGCTTCCAGGTGGCGAAAAAGAAAAAAGCGGTGCCCAGTAGTCCGCATAACAAGGCCGGGATGGGGTAATTCGAAATCGGCGCTCCGAGGTACTTGAAGATATATTCGAGGTAAGCGATAGGATGTTTTATAAAGTAGAATGTGTCCGTCGGGCTCTGGGATAGCGAAAAATGATACAGGTACGAAAATATAATTGCTGCTGAGGCGACAGCCCATGCTGCAATTCCTCTCCAGTGTTTAGATTTATCGGGATTCCTATCGATGATCAAATAGAGCAGGCCCAGCGGCCAGAATATTAGTCCGTTGGCAAAGGAATAGGTTGCTATAAATCCTGAGAGTATCGCAAGCACAAGGAAAACCGGTTTGTCCCTGTGTTTAGTGAGCAGAAACGAACCCACGATGATTGCTGAGAGGTTTAACAGAATCTGTATCTGCCATCCCCAGATGAGATTTTCCCCCTGGCCCAGTGAAAATAGAATCAGCGCGATAGCCGGGATAACCCACGGGAAGCTATCTATTTCCCGGTCATTGTAATGCCGCCTGAATATATAGATCAACATTCCAAAATTAAAGCAGATAAGTAGAATAATGACAATAAGTTCTGCGGTTATTGAGTATCCGGTAGCATGCGCCAGTGCGAGCATAATCGCACGGGGGAACAACAGGCGGTGCTCATTGTGCTGTTCCCATAGGTCTGGAATGCTTACACCCTCTTCATACGACTGTCCGAGGAGCGGCACAAAATTCCATTGATCCCAGAACGGCAGGTCTACTTTATAAATAGAAATAGTCCTCAGCATGATAATCATTGGAATGAGTGAAATTAGCAGGGCGAAGAACAATTTGTGTTTTGCTGAAAACGATGGCGCCATACCTTATTGTTTATCCCCATGTATTTTTCTTTTCATTTCAGCCTGGTCCTTTTCGCTCATCGCCAGGTATTTACCCTTCGCCGTAGCGTATACTGTCCCGTCTTCTCCTGTCAGGCTGCCTTCCGTTTCGAATATCCGGGTGCCTTCTTTTAAAACCGTGGCGGTGGCTTTGACTTTTGTCCCGCTTAAGAGTGGTTTTATAAACCGGACGGTCATCTCCCCGGTGAAATAGAACCTTCCTGTTACTGTCCACGGAACCCACACCATTATTTCATCAAGGATCGCGCTTATAATACCGCCGTGGATTATATTCTCCCACCCGATGAGGGCTTTATCCGGTATCCATTCGGCTTCCACTTTCCCGGTTTCGTAATATGCTTCCAGTTTCACCCCTATCGGGTTCTTCTTTCCGCAGATGAAACAATAATCCGATTCAGGTACTCTTTTCATAGCCGGCTCCTTTACCGTAATATAACCCTGAGCAGTTCTATTCCCGCAATATTTTTTACTATACAGGTTACATTTTCTCCCTTTACTTCGAACAAGAGATAATGCGCCTCGCGGGTAAGGTTATCATATATCTTATATTTTGTTCCGCTTGCCCTGGGATAATTCGCCGATCCGCCGGAACCGGTTATTATCTGCCAGACCTTTTCGCCCCGGCTGTTGTTTTCCTCCAGTTCATATTTCGCGAAGAGGTGATGATGCCCTGATACAAGCGCGGTAATGTTATATTTCCTGAAAAGGCTGAATAGTTTTTCGGACATAGATCTTAATGGGACAGGCTTATCGTCTTTATAAAATTTATTATCACTGTAGTAGGTCGGCGGCCAGTTGGGGTGGTGGCTGAATACAAAGATATGCCGTATGCCGGGTGTCGAGTTAGCGGTTTTCAGTTCTCTCTCCAGCCATTTCATCTGTTCTTCAAGGTAATAACCCGGATAGTTCTGGTTGAATTCAATTGATGCGGCGAGATACGAACTGTTAAGCGCAATAAAATAACTGTTCCCGTATTTAAAGCTGTAAAGAGTCCGGGAATACTCAGGCGCGGTCATTTGCAGATGTTTGCCATTGAAGCTTTTAATCTCTCTTGAAGGTTTTTTGTTACTATTTTGAGGAGAGACAAACATGGAGGAAAACAGGCCTTCGGTAAACAATGGGTCTGATGCCGAATGGTAAGTTTTTTTATCCTCTCCTGCAAACCAATCCTGATAACTGTCATGGTTTCCGATGATTTCATAGACCGGTATATATGCCGCCAGGGGAGCGACCGCGCGATAATACATCTCGTGTTGAAGGTAATAATCCCTGATATCATCTGTGCAGCCGTCCACCATATCGCCTGCGTGGACAACAAAGGCAGGTTCTTGAGCCAGGGTTTGAAGCGAAAGCTGTTTTAACACCGGGAGGTTTACTCCGGAGACGACATCAAGGTACGGCGGCCCTGCCTGTGAATCCCCGATGACTGCGAATTCGAACTCTCTGGTTTCGGCCTGCTGAGGGATTGTCTTAAAATGATATAGCGGATAAGCCGAAATAGAAGGATTGCTCTCGGAGTCAGCAGGCCTTACACGGTAAAAATACTTGGTCCCCGGTTTCAGGTTTGTAAGGTCGACTTCGAATCTTTCATTCTGCCTGCCCGGTGTTGTGATCGGCTCGCCTGGTTTTAATGGCGCTCTTCTTTTTTTATCATTGATTGTCCACAGGTCGATATCCCAGGATTCTTTTCCATCCGCTTCCCAGGAGAGCACAGCCGAGTTTTCAGTGACGCAATCTATAACGGGCCCGAGGACAATAGACGGGATTCTCCTGAATTTCCCGTTCTCTCTCCTGATCGAAAAATTGCCGTCCAGTATCCGGTCCTGCTTATATTTTTTATCGAATAACTTGATCCGATAATAAACGGTCAGGTCTTTATATTTCTTATTCTCGGGGTAGAAATTAAAATCCCAGAGTTCATCCAGGTCTATATTAAAATTGAAATCTCTTTTTAACTCTCCAGGTTCACCGTCATCTTTTGCAATGAACCTGTATGTATGCAGCGGCAGATTTGCCTCGTTCATTATTACTCCGTAGTAGAACCTCCCGTTCATCATGGGGAATTTTGTCCGGACTTTTATATTGAGGTATTGTTTTACCGCTTCGGGCTGGATTTCTACAGATTTGATAAAAAGCTGATCGACGCTGATTTTTTGCATCTCTTGTGGGGTTGACCCGGCAATCGAAGGCGATTTTATTAAAATACCTGGTGCGCTGATAAGGCAGAGCACCAGAACAAACTTTATCAATCTTCCCTTGGTCAGTATTCGGACTTCCTTAAACGGCATTATGTAAAACTCCTTTTGTAAGGATTATACATTCTATGAATTCAATTTGAACAAAAAAGGATTCTTTCAACCGGACTTCCCATTAAAACCTGTGTATAATAGATTTAACATACTAAGTTGTTAGAGTGAATTAAGCATACTAAAAGTAAGGGACAAATAATAATATTTTGCGGGAGTAAATATGAAATACTGTTCTTCAATCTTAATGATGTTAGTGTTAATTACCGTTTTTCTAATAAGCGTTAGTTTATCATTCGCAGAAGATAAAAAGGTCAAATCTGCTAATACTAATAAACAAGAAGAAGATATCCAACCTCCAGGAGATGAAAACTGGTATGAGACAGGTGATGAGGATGTATATAAATTTGAAATAAATCCAATCACACCGAAAGAAGGAATTACAGGTGGAATTCTAATATATTATGGGCATTTTATTAAACCACCATACAAAATTGAAAATAGAGGATTAGAAATATATGTAAATAATCTGTGTGTACATCCAGGGTATAC
>JAFGBY010000132.1 GCA_016932915.1 Acidobacteriota bacterium
AAGTGACATCTGTATTACACAGGCATCATCCGAAGAAAGCATTTTCATCAGCTTTGGATATCCTTCTGTGATTTTGAGATATCCGATTGACCAGGCAATCCAGTAATCCAGCGGATCACTGATTCCAGGGAGGTTTTTGATATATTGGTAGATATCCTTTTTTATCCATGGCGTGAGAACAGAGATTGCTGCTGCTCGTGGGTAAGGATTTTCTTTAGTGTTCTTTATAATTGCAAGAAAGAATTCAGGTTTAAGATTTTTATCCAGTTCTCCCAAGGCTTTAATAGCATTAAAGCGGACAGCAGGATTTTCATCTTTGATAGAATTTCTAATAATAGTTAGTAATGAATTTTCACCTTGCTTAACAGTGAGGTAAATACCAGTAGTTCGAACATGCCAATTTTCACTTGAGATCAACCGTGAAAGCGATGTGGGACTGAACTTAGTCCTAGATTGATACTCTATTAGTTTTTCACGATATTCTTCACGAAGCGGGATAAAGTAATCGTTGTAAATAAGTGAAGACATCACAAAAGTAAAATCAGAATATACAGAGTAGTTCCAATAATCATGGTTATCGCTAATGAATACTCCTTCAATCAACTCCTCAGATTTGATATCGGTCGATGCGGAAAACGTAACCATTGATATTGAAAGAATGATTATTACACTGAGATATAATACCTTGTTATTCATAAATCCCTCCGGATTCTTTATTGTTTGAATAGTAGGTTGAGGCAGACTTCAATGCTTTATCTACCCAATCTGTATTATTATGAATATTCACTGCTTTATTCTCCTTCATGTCCTCTTTCGATAAAGTATTGATGTAAATTTAATCAAATAACTTTTCTAAGTCAGTCTCGGGTTGCCACCCGCATTTCTTTAGAGCAAGTTTCATTTTGTGTTGAAGATCGATATAAGATTCAAGAGCGAACGCTTCTCTCAAGTGTGGAATAGCTTCAGCTGATGGATTACTCATTATATATTGAACGACGCGATACCGTATATCATAATTAGTATCTTTTAAAGATTCGAAAGTATACTTTTCATAATCCTTATCATTGCTTTCCATCGCGACCCATAAAGCGGTTTTTCTTATCGAGGCTCTTGGGCTTTTGAATTTTTTTATGATCTCTTTTTTTACATCTTCTGAGTCTATTTTAGCCAACATGAAAATCGCTTCCCGTTCGACTTCCCAGTTATCATCGTTTATCAATCTCATCAAATCGGGTTTGAAATCATTAATATATTTACCCTCCAGTGCAATGATAGCATTTTTTCTTACGACATTATTTTTATGAAACAGCGCATCCCTGACATATTTTGCACCAAAGTGATCAATGAAACTCTCAGTGTCGCTTTGCAGAGAATCATACAATTCATTCGATGGGCTATATGCGATCTCGACTCCAAGGTTCGAGATTTTTCTCATGCTATTATACGTGGCTTTGAGAACCATATAGTCATGTGAGGGTCGGAGACTTAATAATAAGGAATAAGCCTCCGGAGTGTTGATTTCTCCAAGAGCCCAAGCGATGTAATAATCAAGTGAATTATCTTTTCCCTGAAGATCTTTTATGTGCAGGTATATATCCTTCTTGATAATAGGCGTAAGTACAGCGATAGCTGCTGCCCTTGGATAAGGTTCTTCTTTTGAATTCTTAAGAATCGCAAGAAAGAAATCTGATTTAAGGCTTTTATCTAATTCACATAATGCTTTAATGGCATTAAATTTTACATACTGATTACTGCTCTCCAACGTTTCTTTTATCTGAGGGATAAGCCCTTTTTCACCCTGAATAACGGCAAGGTAGATACCCATAGCCTGGGCAATCCAGTATTTACTTGAAATCATCCTGGATATTGAGGCTGGGCTAACACCGATAGTTTGAGAATAGGTTAATATTTTTTCTCTATAATGTTCTCTTAATGGAACGATGTATTCATTTTCACTGTACAGATAAAGAACTTCACTGAAATTTTCATCTATTCTCATTGCATACCATTTTTCGTACTTTTTATTTAATATGTCTTCGATAAGTTTTTCGGATTTAATGTCTGTTGATGCGGGAAAAATGCTTAAAGTGCAAAGTGTAATTAAGTTTAGGAATAGAACTGTTTTTAAGATTGTACGGTTCATTTCTTCCTCCTGTTTCGTTATTTGTGGCAAGATTTACACAACAAGTGGCGATTGAATTCGGGTGTTGTGATCGTCAATACTGTAATTTGTTGATAATGCTAATGTTATGCATTGTGTAAAGATCGTTAACCCTGTCAATTAAATATCCATATATTATATAGCAATTGTACTGCCAGGTCAGGAATTTCTGAAGAGGGGGGTAGGGTTTAGTAATGTCCGTAAATGGACATCGGTTGTTCTATTCTGGACAATATCTGAAGCCTTTAATTGTTTGCCCTGTAAATTGCTGATAATAAGGAAGATAATATTACTAAATATTGGCAATGAAATTGCTCTAAGGATTTATGATATTATTGGATAGGGATAAAAGATGTTCTGGAATTATATAAAACTTCTGCAGAGGAATTTCAAACGGGATAAGGGATTTCTTGTGTTAAATATGCTGGGCCTTGCCGTGGGCATCGCCTGCGCTGTTTTGATTATGATGTGGGTCATGGATGAACTCAGCTATGACCGGTTTAACGAAAATACCGATCAGTTATATATCGTGATTTTTGAGCCAAACAGCCAGAGCACGCCGCCTCCGCTGGGGCCGACCTTGAAGAATGATTTTCCCGAAATAATCGAATTCACCAGGGTGCAAACCTATGGCTCACAATTCCAATACAAGGAAAAACGTCTGAATATCGAGGATGGTATGGGCGTGGACCCGGCGTTTCTTAAGATGTTCACGGTTAACTTTATCCGAGGAAATGCGGAGACTTCACTGAATGATACAAGCGATATTATTCTGACGGAATCGACAGCTAAATTGATATTCGGAGATGAAGACCCATTAGGGAAATTTGTAAAAGTCGATGGTGAATCGGAGTTCAAGGTCACCGGGATAATCGAGGATTACCCGCATAATTCACAATTTAAAATAGACTACATTACAAATTTTAATCTTCTCGAAAAACGCGGGAGGAATTTTTCGGAGTGGTTCTGGAATTTTCACTGGACATACGTGCAGACCGAAAAATCCATCTCCATCGACGACCTCAGGAAAAAAATAGCCAAAGTTGTATATGACCGAAAACCGGAAGACAAACGGACCCTCACCCTCAGGCCAATCGTTGAGGAGCATTTTGCTGAAAGCCCTGGGCTTGAAGCCACTGTATATGCTTTTGCAATTGCCGCGTTCGTGATCCTTATCATCGCCTGTATAAATTTTGTAAACCTGTCGACAGCCCGCGCGGATAAAAGAGGGAAAGAAGTAGGCATCAGGAAAACCCTGGGCGGAAGCAAAAAAGACCTGGTAACCCAGTTCTTTGGTGAATCACTGCTGATAACTTTAATTGCTGTCGTAATAGGTGTTGTTATAGCCCTACTGTTCCTGCCTGTTTTCAACGAGCTTTCGGGAAAACAGTTCGTTTCTTCCAATTTCCTGAGTACACAAAACATCCTCGGCGTCCTTGTAATAACTCTTATAGTAGGTTTAATGTCCGGGATTTACCCGGCAATTTTCCTGTCTTCTTATAGTCCGGTAAAAGTGATGAAGGGATTTTTCCCCGGAAACCGGCGCGGCGCTTCCTTCAGGAAAATATTGATGGTATTCCAGTTTACGATGTCAGTAATTCTTATATTCAGCACAATCGTGATCCATAACCAGGTAAGATATATGAAAACTAAGGACCTCGGGTTTTCCCGTGAAAACATAGTCGTAACCAATATGGGGAAGAGGCTTAGAGAACAATATGATTCTTTTAAGGCAGAGATGTTGAGGAATCCAAGGATCCAATCGATGACTGTCACGAACTGCGCGCCGTATCGGTTTGAATCAAACGCAGGGATCGGAAGCGTTTTGTGGGACGGAAAAAAAGATCAAAAATTCTCAATGACATTTACAACGGTCGATTATGATTATCTTAAAACATTCGGCATGCAAATGAAGGAAGGAAGATTCTTTTCACCGGAGATCGAAACGGATGTTCCCGATGGGTTTGTAATAAACGAGACTGCAGCTCATATGATGGAAATGGAATCTCCTGTTGGCCAGAAATTAAAAATCTGGGATGAAGAGGGGATAATTATCGGAGTGGTTGAAGATTATAATTATGAATCGCTCCATAAGACAATAAGCCCGATGGCGATGAGGATTGCATCGGACTGGAATGATACTATATGCCTAAAAATCAGCCCTGATGATGTTCAGCAGACCATTTCTTTAATAAGGTCCAGGTGGCTGGAAGTGTATCCGGAATATGAGTTTACCTATTCATTTCTGGACGACATGATATACAAAAGGTACGCCGCTGAAGATAGAATAGCGGACCTGTTTGATTACTTCATGCTGCTGGCAATCGGTATTTCCTGCATGGGATTACTGGGGCTTTCAGCATATGTAGCGGAAAAGAGGAAAAAAGAAATAAGCATCAGGAAAGTCCTTGGTGCATCATTGTCGATTATTACCAGGGGACTTATGAATGAAATGCTGGGCTGGATTTTGTTGGCAAGCATAATTGGGCTGCCGATAGCTTTTTATCTTATGACCGGTTGGCTCGACGGATTTGCTTACAGGAGCTCTATAAGCTTCTGGTATTTTTTGATCGCCAGCGGTATCGCGCTGATAACCGGGGTTATAACCACCAGCTATTATACGATCAGGGCTGTGAATACAAATCCTGTAGATTGTCTGAAAAATGAATAAGACATTGAAGTTAGTAGAGCATTTATAATCGAAAGAAGAATAGATTAAGAAATTTTATTAGAACCTGTCCGCCTTCAATCCTACAACTACCCGGGCAAATCAGCTCGGGTAGTTGTTAAGTAAAAAGGTCTATTTCTATTTTTTCTTTGCTTCAACCGGCAGTTCTTCGTAGCCGGTTATCATTGCTATAAGGTTCGTGAATACTGTGCGGCCGGTCGTGGTCATGTAAAGATGAACGATCAGGAATATCAGCAGGAGGAACGCTCCTACGATATGCACTGTGGCTATGGTTTTCAAGGAGATTCCGTTTCCGGGAGTACTGATTTCATTATAGTACAGGTAAAGAAGGCCAGAGCCGATCTGGAGCGGGAATAGGACAATTTTTAACGCGAGGTATGTCGCGCGCTGTAGTGGATTCAATTTCGAGAGCTCAGTTTTCTTGTGAGGATGTGATTCGTTTTTGAACATTCCGAATACATAGTACCTGATAACCTTTATAAGCTCACCCAGAGGTGCCGGTTTGTACTGCTTCCATTCCCCGGTTGTGAAGTGCCAGAAAATCGTAAAGACTACCAGCACAATCAATATCTGCGCAGCCAGTTCATGGATATATACCGCTGCCTGGAAGCCGAATAACGCAAGGGTGCCATGAACCTCGAACCCGGTGAGAATAAGCGTAATCACAAGCAACGCCTGCATCCAATGCCAGAACCGCTCGTACCGCCTGTACAATTTTACTCTTTCAGTTTTCATATTCTCACCTCACTTGGAAGATTTCTTCTTTGGTTTAGCAGGTTTTTTATCTTTGTTTTTCCTTACCCTCATACCGGTATGAATGATGACACCACAGAATGCACCTGCAATACCAAACCAACCCAGGATGTCGATAATACCCGCTTTATCGCGAGAGGGGAGGAAGAAACCGTTAAGGCCTGCGAGCCTGCCTTCCTTGGAATGGCACTCTTCACAGGAAAGAGCATTCTCTTTCGGAGATACCATGTGGTATTGAGGCCAATACATCTCCGTCTCTATGAATCCAACCTCACCACTGAAGGGTAAATCAGCGTATTCCATCCCCGCCTTTACCGCTTTGTTCCAATCAAATTCCGCCCAGTAAGCGCCGCTTCCTTTCGGTCCGAATAATTTTGGAATTACCAGTGTGTTATTAACAGGATCGAACGGTTGCACTCCACGGTGAACTTTAAACGGATGTATCTTGGATTTGCCATCGGCATAAGAACCCACGACTTTGTTGATGATTACTTTTGAAGAAGGATCGATTTTATCAGTTCCAGTAGTGACCGAGATGTCACCGTTCCACCAGTAATATTCCGGCATCACTTTTTTCTTCCAGATGAAAGCGCCTTTTTTGGAATCATAAATTACATTACCGTCCGCGTCTTTTTTCGTGAATGGTTTTCCGTTTTCATCTTTCTGTCCCGCCTTGCTCCAATCCCAGAACATTTTGGTCGGCTTTTCTTTAGCGAACCGATCTATATGGCAGGCCTGACAGGAGACTACATCCGTATGATCATTCAGTTTATTTGCGAAGACCGTATCTTCCGTTCTATGCGGAGCGTCAGTATGGCAGCTCTCACAGGTGATCATTGGCGATTTGTAAGTATCGTTCTCCGGTAACCTTGATGAACAACCACCCGCGATTTTATGATCAAGAGTCCTGTGGCATTCGATACAGTCGAAATTTTCACCCTTGAGGTTCATATGAACATCCAGCCCGCGCTCGGAATTCTGCAGGGAGGCATCCATATCACCGTGCTTAACTCCGTCACCACCACCTCCATAGTAATGGCATGCGCCACAGTTTTTACGCGTGGGTTTACCCACACTCTGAGCAATCTTGTTGAAATCCGGTGGGTAATAAGTTTTCCCCATAAAAACGGTTTCGACATATGTCGGGTGCCCGGCGCCTGTAGGGAATTTTACATAGGTTCCGGTTTGTTCATGGCAGACAAGGCAATCAACATTTTTTTCGTTATCGAAATCGAAATTCTTATCCTTCCAGCCATAACCCGCATGACAGCTTGTGCATCGTGGTTCATTGGAAAGCAATGCGATACAGAAATTGTTAATGATATAAACCTTACCTTCTTTACTCTGTTTTTTGGGGCAGACCCATGTCCAGTGTTTGGTTTTCATTAACTGCTGAGCCGCCTCGGTATGACAGGAGAGGCAAGCTTCAGTTACATCGGGCCCGGTTTTAAATAGTTTCTGCAGGGCCTCATGTTTTGAATGATCGGCTGTGGATTTGGACGGCATCCTTACCTTGAGAGGATTCTGTCTAATAATCTTTGATGTTTCCGACATATCTTCGTCGGCAATTACGAAGGAAGTAAAAATAACGCCCAAAACCATCAAAATAGCGAGTTTTTTCATAGTTTACCCTCTATCTTACTGGTTCATTATGTGAACAATATATACTATGCTGCATAAAAATTCAATTGCTGAAAGTAAAATGTTGCAAAATATTTAATAAAATATTTTCAGTGTTTTTCTATTAATCTATAAGGAGTAATAGTGTGATAGTATTCTAGAATAGTATCACTGACTGAAACAGTAAAACCATTTGAGGAATAGTCTGTCTGGTTACTTGATTATTACCGCTTTACCCTGGGCAGTAGGTTTATCCTCGATGATTACCATCTTCGCTCGAGGGAGGACTTGCTCAACGATTTCCAGGAACAGCCTCTCACGAGTTATTGCGGGCGCTTTACGGTATTCGGCCAACACTTCAAGGAAGCTCTTCGCCTCGCCGCCAGCGCGGTTTACCACCTCGGATTGATAGGAGTAGGCAGAATTTAATATCTCCTGCGCTCGGCCGCGGGCTTTAGGGAGAATCTCGTTTCTGTAAGAGTCTGCCTCACTCTTGATACGTTCCCGATCCGATTTAGCACGTGCAACGTCATTGAATGCATCTACTACCTCATCCGGAGGGTAGGCTTCCTGCAGGTTACAAGATTTGATAATAATTCCCGAGTGCAGATCATCCAGTTTCTTCTGAATCTCAGCCCGGACATAGTTTTGAATCTCCAGCTTACCAGTTGTAAGTACGTCATCGACCTTCATAGAACTGATGATCGAGGTCAGCGCTGCCTCGCCGAATTCTCTGATCAGCCAGTGAGGGCCGTTTATATTGAAGAGGTAATCTACCGGGTTGGTGATCTGGTACTGAACCATAATTTTAATCTGAAGGATGTTGGTATCTGCAGTCAGGCGTTGCACTTCCAGCGGGTCCGGTGGAATCCCCTCAAGGCTGTCAATTATCTTGTAGCCGATTGAGATACGCTTCATTTCTGCGGTTTTAACCTTGAGGATGCTCTCGATTGGCCAGGGCATATGCCAGCGGATTCCGGGGGTAACATACGGATCGGTCACTTTCCCGAATTGCATCACTACTGCGGCTTCATCCTGGTTGACAATGTAAAATCCACTCAGCACCCATATAACCAGAACAGCCAGTGGAAGAAAGCGTAATAGTTTCAAGATATTCCAGTGGTGTTTAGGGTTCTGCGGAGAAATTGCTTTTTTTTCCGGTTTATTCTCACTGAGTTCGCAGGAACAATCGGCACAAGGCTCTTTTTTACGCGCCATCAGTCAGCCTCCGGATTGTTCAGGTATTTCAGCAGGGCTGAATCCGAAGGGACAACGATTATCGAATTATCAGTGATAATCTTTTCATATGCTCTAAGTGTGCGGATGAATTTGTAAAAGCCGGGATATTGCTTGAATGCGTTCGCATAGATCCTGGTTGCTTCAGCATCAGCTTTACCTTTGACTATCTCAGCCTCTTTTTCCGCTTCGGAGATAACCTGTGCTTTTTCACGGTCAGCAGCGGATTTTATCTTCAACGATTCCTCTTCACCCTCGGAACGGAACTGCGTCGCGATACGTTCTCTCTCCGCTACCATGCGCTCGAAAACAGAACGTTTATTCTGTTCCGGGTAGTTTATCCTCTTGATCCTGAAAGCTAATATTTCTACGCCCAGTTCCTCACGGCCTTTTTTATCGAGGCGTTTCTGGATTTCCATCTCAAGCTCATCGGTTTGTATCTGATCTTTATTAACCGAGAGGATATAATCCAAGGGTGTAGTTCCGAGCAGAGCGCCGACATCAGCGAAAACGAAATCGAGCAAACGGGACTCAGCGCCGCTTTTGTTGTTGACTGTTTTTAAGAACTCAACTGGGTCTACGATCCTCCAGCAGACGAATGTATCTATCAGCAGGTTTTTTTTATCTTTTGTTAAAAATTCAGCATAAGGAGGATCGAACAGGTTAACACGGTTATCGTACCTGTGCAGGTTCTGGAACGGGTAGGGAAGTTTGAATTTCAAACCCGGTTCCTGGATCACCCTTACCGGGTCACCAAACTGGGTGACGATGATAATCTCAGACTGTTCACAGATAAAAATAGATGTGAAAACAAGGTAAAGGATTATTATTACTGAAATCCAGACGAATTTATTTTTAAGCAAAATCATTTAATTCTCCTTATCCGATTTATAGGGGAGGAAAGTCTTTTTTTCATTGGTATCAAGCCAGAAATCCACAGCTGATTTGTTCCTGAACTTGAGTACAAATATACTTTTCGAATTGCCTAGTACTTTTTCTATTGTATCGATATATACCCGGAAACGTGTGATTTCCGGCGCTATTAAAAATGCTTTATACCTGGCGGTAAGAGATTCAGCCTTGCTGACTGCCTGTGATAGTTCTGTCGTTTTATACGATTCAGCCTCGTTTTGTATTTTAATCGCCTCGCCCCTGGAGCGGATAGTGGTATCGAGAGCATACTTCTCGGCTACATTTATCATTTTCTGTTTTTCTTCCATCGAACTTGAAACATCACGGAAATAGTAATGAACATTAGACGGAGCATGGATATTTGTGAAGTTAACATACAAAAGGTCTATACCGGTATCAAGCTTGCCGAGCAATTTTTCCGCTTCCAGTTTAACCTCTTTCGTCAGATCTTCTCTCCTGTCCACAAGGATACTCATAATATCAGTTTTATTGAGAATCCGTCGGAGCGATGTAAGCATAACAGCTCTTATAATATCGTCATTATTCTTCCACTGGTATCGGTATTTGTAAGGATCAGAAACTCTGTAATGGCAAGTGAGGTCAAGGTCAACGATATTTTCATCTCCAGTGAATATAAAGCCTTCCTCTGGAATGTTCATGCCGATCTCGGGGATGTCGTTAGTCAGATTCTGGTTATCGAGAGAAAACACATCGTCCGTATCCTGGAGAAGTGATTCTCCTGCGGTCTGCTCTGTACGGAAGCCAATTTCTATCTCGTAAACCTCGCTATGGCTTTGCTTTATAATTTTTGTAATAGGATAGGGCAAGCTGAAATAAAGCCCCGGTTCGTCTATTACTCTGGTCACCTTGCCGAATACTACGACAAAACCTGTTTCTCCGACATTAACCTGGAACAGGCCTGAGAGAAGGTAACTGAGTACAAGAATTATTATTAGCACTCTGTATATTGTTTTTGGCTTGAAACCGATTTTTTTTATTAATGTCGAAAGCTTTTCCAATAAGGCGGGTAATGTACGGTTAACATACAGCGCTCTCAGCAAAAGCATTGCTAAAATTATTGAGGAAAAGACCTGCAACCATGAGGGCAACCCTCTTCCCATTTCTCCTGAGGCTGTACTTACCGGTGATTCTCCTGGGCCGTAAAACATATTGATTATAAGCCCGAGAAACAACGAAACAATGATTAGAGATATAAGGTAAACAGCCAGATATTTTTTCTTTATATATTTTTTAAGGACGAAGAATGAGCTGATATTTGTTGCCGGGCCAACGAGTAGGAAGACCAACGCGGCTCCAGGATTCAGTCCCTTCGCGATAAGCGCTGCTGCGATAGGTGTGGAACCAGTAGCGCATATATAGATCGGAACACCGATAACAATCATCACCAGCATTGAAAGCAGAGGATCCGAAAGGTACTTGGTAAAGAAGGATTCCGGTATTATCGCTGCAATCGCTCCGGCGAAAAACAAGCCAAGTAACAACCAGCCTGCGATTTCTCCCAGGAGTCTGAAATATCCGTATTTGAAGATTTCCAGGAAACTATCTCTTGAAATCGCATTTTTTGCAATTTCACTGTAGCCGGAATCATTGGTGTCTTTTTTCGTTTCAGCTTTTTTAAGTTTTTTATTTTTAGCCTGTTCACGGTTTTCAAGATAATTCACCGAGCTGCCGCAAACTATCGCAGTGAAGAATGCAGCAAGCGGACGGAAGATTGTGAAAATCGGATCCAGGAGGGCATATGTCATGCTGATAGAATCGATTCCGGTTTCCGGTGTTGAAATCAGGAATGCTGTTGTTGCACCGCTGCTTGCTCCTTTTTTCTTGATTGCGACGGCTGTCGGGAGAACCGAGCACGAACAAAGCGGGAGAGGAACTCCTATCAAGGCTGCCTTGAAGACCGAAATTAAGTTACTTTTACCCAGGTGGTTTATCAGGAATTCAGTCGGTATGAATTGTTTGATAATACCAGCAAAGAATAAACCAAGCAGAAGGTAAAACGAAAGCTCGTTGAAAACAGATACAGTTTCAACTATCACTCTATATAAAAGATCCCACATAATCTCTCTTTTCTAATTAAACAATCTAACTGTTAATAGTTGCACACATCAAATATATAGCATTCCTCATAAATATACAATAAGGCTATCAATATATCGATTAGAATATTGAGAGGTCACGCTCCTGCATGTGATAAGGTTGCTCGATATTGACTAGGTCTTCCGGTGTAACGTAGCGTGTAGGCTCGGTTCCTGGTTTGAATGCCTCCTGGAACACAAATTCCGCCGGTGTATCCGGTGTCGCGAGCAAACCTGTTCTTTTTTCTATAAGCTTGAATACAATGCCTACCGGTGGTTTAAATTCTCCACCAGGTTTTTCATAAATGGCGACCTTCATGAAATCTATCCAGATCGGCAATGCCGCACGCGCACCGACCTCGCCTTTCCCAAGGCTCTTTTTTCCTTCTGAGAATCCAACCCAGACTCCGCAAATGATAGAAGGAGAATATCCTACAAACCATGCATCCGTATAATCGTCTGTTGTACCGGTTTTTCCGGCAAGCGGTACGCCGAGAGCTTTTGCTTTCCATCCGGTACCACCGTTCTGGATAACGCCTTCCAGAGCATAAGTAATCAGGAAAGCATCTTCCTGGCTGATAACTTCTCGGGTTTTTGGTGTATGCTGGTAGATCGTATTACCATCCCTGTCAGTGATTTCCTCTATTGAGTAAGGTTCGACGTATAATCCGCCATTTGCGAATATACTGTAAACTGAGGTGAGGTCGAGAGGATTAATGGCACAGGCGCCAAGTGCAAGGGACAGTACAGGTTGTATACCTTCTTTAAGCCCCATACGGTCTGCCATCTCAACGACTTTCTGTGGGGATATTTTATCGATCAGCTTAACCGCCGGGATATTAATAGATTTTTCAAGGGCTGTTCTCAGTGTAACAATTCCGGAGTAATTTTTCTTTTCATTCTCAGGCTGATATGGTTCTTCCATGCCTGCTTCCATGAATATTGATGGTTCGTCAACTACACGGTCTGTAAGCGCCATGTTGGTTTCAAGAGCAGTGACGTAAACTATTGGTTTAAAAGCGGAACCGGCTTGTAATTTCGACTGGGTTACCCTGTTAAAAGGTGAACGCGCGAAATCATATCCACCAACCATCGCAAGGATTCTTCCCGTGCGAGCCTCAATTGCGACTAACGCTCCTTCAACAATTGGCTCCTGGTCGAGGGATATCTTTATCTTGCCTTTATTGTCAATCGAATCGATATGGAATAAAGCGACATCGCCCTTTTTCAATATACGGTCAAGGCTCTTGCCGAGAGTCCATCTAGCTTCATTGAAATCAAGTGTGAGAACTTTATCTTTAATCCTGACCTTTGCTTCCTTTATCGCAGAGGAAAGTACGATGCCGTTTAAACGAGCACCTTCTTTGATATCGACTTCCTCCCACATCGGATCTTTATAATTTTCGAGAGTCACCGGCTCGGTAGGTTCGCTAACAGGTTCTTCTCCCTCCTCGGGTTTTGGAGGATTAAATATATTTTTTATCGGCCCTCTCCAGCCCTGACGTTTGTCGAGAGCATGAAGGCCATCTTTCATAGCAATATCCGCAGCCTGCTGCATCTTGAGATTTAATGTGCTGTATACTTTAAGGCCATCACGATAAACCTTCTGTGAGCCATATTTGGATGAGAGGAATTTCCGTATCTCCTCGGTAAAATAAGGCGCAAGAGATTCTCTGCTTTTAGGCTCTTTCATGATTATAGGTTTTTCTTTAGCGATTACAGCTTCTTCTCTAGTGATTGCTCCTGTTTCTACCATCCTGTCCAGGACAAGATTACGGCGCTTCAATGCGCGGATTGGATGACGTTTCGGTGTATAATAATTTGGACCGTTTAGAATACCGGCAAGTAGTGCCGACTCTTCCAGGTTAATATCCTGTGGTTTTTTGGAGAAGAAAAAATCTGAAGCTGATGCGAGGCCATAACGGTTGTGTCCGAAATAAACCTGGTTTGCGAAGAGTTCCAGTATTTGTTCTTTGGTATAGTATTTTTCAATTTTTATAGCATATAGCGCTTCTTTTATTTTCCTTGTCCAGGTCTGTTCAGTTGATAGGAAGATATTTCTACTCAGCTGCATTGTAAGGGTAGAGGCGCCCTGGACAATTTTCCCGGACCATAAATTTCTCCACATTGCGCGCATAATACCTTTTACGTCGATTCCTGAATGCTCAAAGAATCTTTCGTCTTCAATCGCTATTATTGCATCAATAAAATGCTTGGGGATTTCCTGGTACCTGACAACCATACGTTTTTCTATCGCATATTCCTGGATTGTCGTCCCGCCCTCAGAAAAAATTGATGTGATAATATTCGGTTTATAATATTGAAGTTGTGATACTTCAGGTAGCTCAGCCATCGAGCTGAGGAAATAACCGATCATTACTCCCAAAATAGCCGCGCAACAAAATAGTCCGTATATTACGATCTTTTTCCAGTTCTTCTTGAACTTTTCTCCGAATCTGATGTTAACCGCCATTACTCCTCCTGAGACCTTTTTATTGTATCCTATCCTTGCTAAAAATAAACGTACTTTACCTGTATGTAAAATTAAAAATTCTGCATATTACATGCCAGGCTTAAAAAGATAGGTAATACAGCTAAAATTTATTCTATATTGGCAATATACAATGAATAATAACCGAATTGATGTACAACAGTATCTTTCTGTGGTGATTATTTTTATAATGATTTGTTTTTGTCGATCAAAAGTGTGTCTATCTTTAAACGTTTAAAGAACACAGTTTATAGTTATTTTAACGATTAGGAAATAGGCAATCTTAGAGTACTTTTGTTTGGTTACTTTAATAAATATACTGTCGGATTATTCAAAATGTATCATCTTGTTAAAAGAGCGGAATATGTTAAGCTGAAATCTTTAACCGGAATTAATTTAGAATGCAAAAGATAAGAAAAAAAATATTTATAATAGCAGGAATATTATTCCTAGTATTGATATGTTATTTTTTAATATTCAGCCCGTTTGAATCCTCTGGAAGTATTGATTTTATTGAGGTTTTCAGCTCACTTAACAAAAAAATGTCGATGGATGGGAAGGAACTGGATTCTTTTTTACAAGATCAGACAGGTATCAATCTGGATCCTGAAATGGAACGGGATATTAATCTCGGTTTTAGTAATGCTAAAATTCTATTAAACACTACCGGAAATGCGGAAAGCTCAAGTGGAAAGCATCCTGGAAAAGGAGAAGGATTCAGGATTTCAGCTTCGAGGAAGTCACTTATCAATTCTCAAATAGAATTCGTTTTCAATGCCCGGGAAAAGTATGGTTATAAGTTGGTTTTTGATTTTTCAGATTCCAGGGTAATCTTGAAGAGTCAAACGATGGATGATTATCAAGTTCTAAAGAATGCTCCACTGGATGACCCTATTTCAATTAAACAATGGAATGATGAACTCACAATACATATTCTGACATGGGGGGACTCTTTACTTATCACTGGTTCAGGACGAGTAATTCTACATCAAAGCGGATTGAACTGGAGCGGAATTGATGATTACCGAATTAAACTTAATAAAAACCTTAAAGACAGAAACCCGGTTTTGGTTATCAAATATACTTCATTAAACACAATTATACTTCAGGATTTGTTCAAGGCATTTCCGAGCGCAATTAAAAATGTGGTCTATTATTGGAATCAGTTTTATCCCGATCATCTGGATGTCATTCGCGGAGTTGAGAATATCTATGTACAGAAGATCCACCTGAGAAGAGAAACAATGCGAAGCCTGGTTGTACCTGCTGGATCTGAGATATCATGGGAAGGAAAACTCCCGGAACAGCCACGTCTTGACTTTAAAATAGCTGTCATCGACAAATATATTAACGATTTGCAATCGCTTGATTATAAAGTGGTTATCAGCTCAGAAAAGACTGAAAAGGTTTTTAAATACAACTTAAAATATCATAATTACCTGGTCAGGGAGTGGCAGGCTATTTCTATCGATCTCAAAGAGTTCGCAGGGGATAAAGTAAAGGTTCTATTGAAACCAGTTAACAACAAAGGAAAAAACGGATTTAAAAATCGAGTTGTGACCCTGTGGGGAAATCCGGTGATCCGTTCAGCAAGGAAAAATAATGAATATAATGTTATCCTTATTTCACTCGATACGCTGAGGGCGGACCATCTTGGTTGTTATAATTACCCTCGTGAGACATCGAAGAATATAGATGAATTTGCCAGGAAGGGTACTATATTTCTAAACACGATATCTTCTTCAAGTTGGACCCTTCCAGCACATATCTCAATGTTTACCGGTTTATATCCATTTGAAGCTGGAGCGAATTCGGAATTCAAGAGCGATAGAAATATCAGGAAATCCCGTCTCGCATCGGAGGTTTATCCCCTGGCAGAGTATTTTAAATCCGCAGGATATGCCACAAATGCATTTACAGGTGGTGGGTTTGTATCTGCGTATTATGGATTTAATCGCGGATTTGAAGGATATGTTGAGAACATCCTGGATGCCAAAAAAAGGGATATAGCCAGGGAGATGCCCAGAGTTTTGCGCTGGATAAAGCATAATAAAAATAACAAGTTCTTTGTTTTTTTCCATACATTTGAGATTCATCACATATACCTGAGGCGTTACTTTAAAGCAGATAATCCAAATGACATAAACCAGAGAGTAATTGCAAATTACGATTCCGGTATAAGGTATGCTGATATATATATTGGTGAAATGCTGAAACTTCTTAAAGATGAAGGACTTATGAATAAAACGCTGGTTGTGATAACCAGTGATCATGGCGAAAACTTCGATTTTATTGGGCCAAGTAACAGTTATATGGCAGGTGAGCATGGGAGAACGCTCAAGGATAGTGAGTTGAAGATACCGCTAATTATAGGTGGCCCTGAGGAATTCATGAAAAGTATATATATTGAAGAACAGGTCAGGATGGTGGATATAGTGCCCACAATCCTTGATTTCGTTGGGATTGAATTGAAAATCCCTGTACGCGGTCTGAGCCTTATGGGTATGGTGGAGAAGAAGAGTAGTGAGGAGCGCGAGAGGCTTGCGTATTCAGAGGGGATCAGGATTTGGAAAGAACCTTACTGTGATGAGAAATCTATCAGGGGAGATAATACCAAGGTAATTAAAAAGTATCCTATGCAAGAATATAATGGCACCGAGGATAACCTGTTTGAATTATATGATCTCTCCATTGATCCTGAAGAGCGTAACAACGTTTATCCGGAGAACAGGGCAAAGAAAAAAATACTTATTAAATA
>JAFGBY010000133.1 GCA_016932915.1 Acidobacteriota bacterium
ACGCATTAACGCTTCTACGCTTCTACGCTTCTACGCTTCTACGCTTCTACGCTTCTACGCTTTTATTCATTCTAAATTGTTAGACAACCAAAAAATATCAAACTTATCTAACTTTTTCAAAAACAATCTGTTAACTGAAAAAAAATATTAAAATTACCGCATGTTGCAATTCAGTCTAAAATGCTGATATACAGCTTATTTCATGGCAGCGCCCCCGGCGCCACCCTGGAATAAACTTCTAATAATCAATTACTTGCAATATTTTATAGCATTACCGATAAAATAAACTATTTTTGCAACCACTAATGCAACCATTCTAAACGCCCTGATGTCATAATACCTGGAAACCAGATGTTGGATGAAAGACAAATAATTGATGGATGTTGCCGGAAAGATAGAAAAGCCCAGAAGGCACTTTTTGACAGGTATGGAGCGGTCTTGCTCGGGGTATGTATCCGTTATTCCAACCGGCGTGACGAGGCTGAGGATATTCTGCAGGAAGGCTTTGTTAAGATCTACTCGAATATCAGAGACTATGCAGGTACCGGGTCTTTCATCAACTGGATGAAGAAAATAATGATCAACACATCGATTACACATTATCACCGTAACCTGAAACATGCCTGGCACAAGGATATAGACCAGGTTCAGGAGACAGATATTGAAGGCAGAGGTTATGACGAAGCAGATTTTACAAAGGAGGAATTGCTGAACATCATTCATGATCTGCCTGATGGATACAGGATGGTCTTTAACCTGTATGCCATCGAAGGATTTAAACATAAGGAGATCGCTTCCATGCTCGATATAGATATCAATACCTCAAAATCACAATACTCGAGGGCAAGAGGTCTTATCCGCAGGAAGTTGTATATATTGAAAAAGTGGCCTGAACCATCAGATGACGAAGAATAAATTAAATATTGAAGAGCTTTACCAGTCACAGTTTGACGGTTACCGCGTTGATCCGTCACATAACGTCTGGGAAAGTATTCAGCGGAAATTGTTCTGGAAGGAATTCCTGACATTCAGGCTGAACAGCTTCAATATTTATTATACACTGGTAGCTATAGCAGTCCCGGTAACCTTTGCCGCGATCTTCCTCTCCAGGAATCCCGGTATATTATCCGGCAGTCACGCTGAAACAGGACAGTCAGGCGACACCCTGCAGTCAGGGGTGCCGGCCAACGCTGATGAAAAGTTCAAAACCCTGAACAGCGAAGCAACTTATCAGAATCTGGACAGCTCCACTAAGCAATACTCCGCCAGGAAAACCGGATTAAAAAGCAAACTGACCGGATCAGATGAACAGATGAAATCAGACCGTAACAAAGATTTATACTTACAGGAAGAGCTGACAGATATACCCCTTAAGGAGAACTGGGAAGATGAGGAAATAGTAAGCTCCATAGCGTTTACTGCCTCTGCCCTGTCAGGGTGCACCCCCCTGGCCGTCAGCTTCCTCAACGAATCGGAGAACGCAGAAACCTGGTACTGGACCTTTGGTGATGGCGGCAGCTCAATCGAGGAGCATCCCTCCTGGATCTTTGATGAGCCCGGTGAGTTCATAGTCAGGCTGCAGATAACCGGTACTGATGGGATCGTGCGCCAGGATAATAAAAACATCACTGTTTATGAAACCCCCAGGGCGGTATTTGAATTCGATGAAGATGTAAACCTGGTGGACGGACAGCCGGTATATTTCTACAATTATTCCCGCAATGCCGATTATTACGAATGGAACTTCGGCGATAATACCTATTCTTATCTTTCCGACCCGGTACATTATTATGAGAGTCCGGGCAGCTACAACATAACGCTTAAGGCCTGGAACCAGTACCAGTGTTTTGATTCAGTTACTATACGTGACGCATTCACAGACGAGGGCTACAGCTTACAGTTCCCCACCGCCTTTGCACCCAATCCTGCAGGTCCTTCCGGTGGTTATTATACCGGGAACAGTACCGATAATAATGAGATTTTCCATCCCGTTGTCACCGGTGATCTTATCGAGTACAACCTGAAGATCTTTAACCGGCTCGGCATGCTGTTGTTTGAAAGCAACGATATAGACATCGGCTGGGACGGTTACTACCAGCAACAACCCCTTCCCCAGGATGTTTACCTCTGGAAAGCCCGCGGTAAATTCTCCAACGGCAAAACCTTCGTCCAGGCCGGCGACATCACCCTGATCAGTAAAAGGTAAAATTCCTGTAAAATATTTGATATTTTCATAGACATTGAGTAATTTTGTTACTCATATTTATTACGATAATGTTAGACACATTAATAACATCAAAAACCCGTCTCAAGTTATTAATGAAATTCTTCCTGAATTCCAATTCCACCTCCTATTTGCGGCAGCTTGAGAACGAATTCGGTGAATCAACCAATGCCATACGGCTCGAGCTGAACAAATTCGAACAGGCCGGGTTTCTCAAGACAACCTTATCGGGAAATAAAAAGCTTTACCAGGCGAATACGCACCATCCCTTGTATAATGAGATCAACAGTTTATTACTGAAGAATGTAGGTTTCGACCAGATAATTGAAAAGGTGGTAAGGAAGCTGGGAGATCTCAGGTGTGCTTATATTGTAGGGGATTTTGCCAGGGGGATCGACAACCACGTGATAGACCTGGTTTTTGTATGTGATGGTATTGACAGGGAGTATCTTGCAAGGCTCATAGAACGGGTAGAAAAACTTATCAAGCGAAGGATACGACACATCATCTTTAACGAAGATGAGTTCAGGGACTATGCAACCAACCTGGGTGCACACGAAGTCCTTCTGCTTTGGAAAGAATGATTTATATCCTGCAGGTTTGGCAGCAGGATAATGCAACTTAATGATAATCAATGCCTTTTTGGTTCATCCGCCTCCCGGCGGATGTGACTGAGGAGGCGGAGCCATGGAAGGTTAGAGCGTATATGCGTAAAAGCGTTTATGCGTTAGTTTTATTTTAGATAATGACTCATAAGGATTTAGAAGTATGGAAACTTGGAATTGATCTTGTTGAAAAGATTTATCAAGTTACACGGGAATTTCCAAAAGAGGAAATCTATGGGCTTACCTCGCAGATAAGAAGAGCCGGCATCTCAATACCATCCAACATTGCAGAAGGAGCCGCAAGAAAAAACACAAAAGAATATATCCAATTTCTATATATTGCTTTAGGATCTCTAAGTGAACTTGAAACACAACTTGTCATTTCTCAAAGACTTAATTATATAGATTCAGATTCAATTTTCGAAGATGTCGAGAAACTTAGACGAAAATTACTTAACCTCATTAAATACATGAATTCCAAATAACGCATGAACGATTCTACGCTTCTACGCTTCTACGCATTTACGCTTCTACGCTTCAACCCATTAACGCATTAACGCATCAGCGCTTCAACTAATATTTTTCGTATCTTGAAAAAAATATAAATTGAAAATGGCAGAAGTAAAGAATAAAATAAAAGATACTCTGATAAAACGGATTAATTCATTGAGCCGTGATAAACTCAAGAATTTGGAAGATTTTATTAATCAACTGGAAAGTGAAAAGAATACCAGGGATGAGATACTTTCTTTTGCGGGATCTTTAAAGAATATGGATATGGACTTTTTCAAGGATTTGACTGATGATCTGCACGTAAATAGAGAAACAGGATTGAATTGGAATAGATAGGGATTAGTTGAAAGAGGATGATTAAAAAGCAGTATCTTTGAGCATATGGATAGCAATAAGTATATTTTATCAAAAGTAAAACATAAGATAAAAGAGATTGACCCTTATGCCAAAGTAATACTCTTCGGTTCAAGAGCAAGAGATGATTATCACAAAGATTCAGATTGGGATTTTTTGATTTTGACGAGATTAGTTATTACTCAGGATTTGAAAAACAAGATCAGTGATTCTCTATTCGAAACGGAATTGGAAACAGACAATGTTTTAACAGGGATCGTGCAAAATTTTGACTCCTGGAACAGTTTTTCAGCTTCGCCAATCTTTAAAAATATTGCAAAAGATGGAGTTGAGATATGAGCAATGAAGAATTAGTTAAATACCGTTTTTCCAGAGCAAAAGAATCTTACGATGAATCCATTTTATTAGCAAGTGGTGATCATTGGAATGCTGCTGCTAATAGATTATATTATGCATGTTTTTATTTGGTTAATGCTCTGCTAATACAACATGATTTAAGTTTTACTAGTCATAATGGAGTAAAAACGGAATTCCATAGATTCTTTGTCAAGACAGATAAAATAACTATTAAATCCGGGAAGCTATATAGTCGTTTATTTAATCTTCGACAAGAAGGAGATTATGTAGATAAACGCTTTTACGCATGAACGCATCTACGCATTTACGCTTCTACGCTTTTACGCATGAACGCTTCAACGCATCTACGCTTCTACGCTTTTACGCTTTTACGCTTTTACGCATCAACGCATTAACGCATTAACTCATCAACCCATTAACGCATTAACGCATCAACGCATCATTTCTGATGCGTCAAACCAAAGATGCTATCTTTGGTGCTGTTCATGTGTTACAAATATATGAATAAACTATGCTGCACCTGGTATAAACTGTTATAAGCAATGCGCGTAAAATAATTCCTTTGAAAAAATCAACATTCAGGAAAATAAGATATCCCACTGTCTCTGATGGTATCACAAATTGTGATACCACTTGATAATGAACAACTTACCAATATTAAAAGAAAGTAACATTGCCAACTATATTTACTTTATCAGAGGTGAAAAGGTAA
>JAFGBY010000134.1 GCA_016932915.1 Acidobacteriota bacterium
TCTCACCTTTACTGAATTTTCTGTTGTTGAAACTTGGAATTTTCCTTGCCGCGTTTTCTATCGTCTTTTTGATCGAGAAATCGAGAGATGGGAAGAAATGGCTCTTTAATATTATCTGGCTGCCGTATGCCATTCTCTACCTTCAGGACTTGAGGATTGATGCCACCCATATCTGGCTGAACCGGCGTTACCTGATGTTTATACTCTTTGCTCTTATTGTCTCGGTCGTAGGTCTCCTGGTAAGCCTGTACAAATCATTAAAAGGAAAATGGAGATATCTGACTAAAGGATTGGTTGTAATATTACTACTATTTTACCTCGGTTCGTTCATGATCGGTTCGTCAAGTATTTGGAAATTCAGAGAGATGAAGGGATTAGGCGCTGACCTTCAGAATTTGAATGAAAAACTGGATGATGCGGGTTTTATAATTATCGATGGTGTAGCGCCATATTCTTTGCGGCCATTGCTGTTACCGCTGCAGAATCAATTCAACCGAAGGGTAGGTATACTTAGAAACAGGTCAGCTCATATAGATTCGCTGCCTGGAGTTTGCGAGGAACTCGCTGAGAGGTACGGAGATGTCTATTACCTTGCCCCGGGTGTTGGCGCCGGTGATATGATTCCCGGTTTCTGGGAATACAAGGGATTCAACCGGTTTGATATACCGATGCTTGAGAAACCTGATTTGCACGATTATCGTCCACCTACAGAGAAGATATCCTATGGTATGGATATTCATATCTACCGCTTTTTCTCCAAGAAGGTATACGCCGAGAAATCATACGACGTCGATATCGGTGGATCGGATGATATCTACCTCAGTGGTGAATGGTATGGGAAGGAATCACTTGGTGAGATGAACTTCCGCTGGTCTGGCCCATTTGCGGTTATAAACCTCAGCAATACCGTTCGCGGCGAGTTTATCGAAATCCGCATGGCGCAGGGGCCGAAATTCGAATCGATGAAGAATTATAAGACAAAAATCAGGATTGATGGTGGCGCGGAGTTGGAGGTTAAACCTTCTTATGACTGGACGGTTTACCGCTTGCCGCTTGATAAGGAATTAAAAACCAATGGCCCATTACGGGTGTTTATAGAGTCTACTCCGTGGGAACTGACCGATCCCAGGACCGGAGAGACAAGAGAACTTGGCCTGATGATCGATTGGATTAAGGTGATCCGTAGCAGGGAATCATCATTGCCAAAGGAAACTAAACTGATAAAATAAAACTATGAGCATTTATAAGAAAAAACCTGTTTCGGTTGATAAACTCAACCGCTATTCGCTGGCGGACAGGCCCAGCAAGGTGCATCTGGAGAGTTTTGCCGGGTTATATAAAAAGGGTATGAGTTTTACCGATTTTGCGGATTCACTGCCGGGCTTCCTCGGAGCTGAGCAGTTAAAAGAAGCAGCAGCCAGGATTATCGAAGCGAAGAAAAACGGTAAGGCTGTTATTTTAGGAATGGGTGCGCACCCGATTAAGGTCGGGCTGGCTCCGTTGATCACCCAGTGGATGGAAGAGGGAATCCTTGACGCGGTTGCGCTAAACGGCGCCGGGATAATCCATGATTTCGAGATTGCTTTCCAGGGGTCTACCTCGGAAGAGGTCGGAGCGGTCATCGATGACGGCAGCTTTGGTATGGCTCAGGAAACAGGAGAGCACCTGAATCGTTTTATTGTAGAGGGCGTGGCGGATGGCCTCGGCCTGGGTGAATCGGTGGGAAGAGGTATCAGCGCAGGATATAAATACAAGGAAATGTCCTTACTTGCGAATGCGTATAAATTGAAAGTGCCCGTTACCGTTCATGTTGCATTGGGCACGGATATTATCCATTACCATCCGGAAGCGGATGGCGCAGCGATAGGCGAGGGGTCTCTCAGAGATTTCCGCCTGCTGGCGGGAATTGCGAAGGATCTGGACGGCGGTGGAGTTTTTATCAATCTCGGTTCCGCTGTCGTTATACCGGAGGTTTTCCTCAAGGTAGTGACCCTGGTCAGGAACCTCGGTACACCGCTCGAAGGTATTTATACTTTAAATATGGACTTTCAGAATCAGTACAGGCCGCGCGTAAACGTTACCTGCCGCCCGACTCAGAAGGGCGGGGGAGCCGGTTATACTGTGATCGGCCACCACGAGATAATGTTTCCGCTTCTTACCGGAATTGTTATGGAGGGAATTAAATGACTGCGCAGATTTTAGACGGAACAAGGATATCGGGCGAAATCAGGGAAAAGATTGGCGAAGAGGTTGCAGCTCTGAAAGCGGAGCATGGTTTTGTTCCGGGGCTGACCGTTATCCAGGTCGGCGAAGTCCCCGAATCCAGCGCTTATGTGAAGATGAAGGAAAAAGCGGCGAATAAAGCTGGATTCCTTTCCCGTAAAATAAACCTGCCCGTGGATGCCAGTGAGGCGGAGCTGCTGGATGAAATCCATCGGCAGAACGAACATCCGGATATCGATGGGATACTTGTTCAATTGCCTGTACCGGATGAATTTGATGAGAATAAAATCCTCTCGGCTGTAGCAATCGAGAAGGATGTGGATGGTTTCAATCCGTACAGTGTCGGAATGCTGAGCGCATCAAAGGATAGATTTATCGCCCCTGCTACGCCCGTTGGGATCATGGAACTGATAAGGCGAACAGGCATCGATATGAAGGGAAAGGAAGCGGTTGTTCTGGGCAGGAGCAACATAGTCGGCAAGCCGACTGCGGCACTACTCCTCAAGGAACATGCGACTGTCACGATTTGCCATTCCCGCACGAAAGACCTTCCATCGGTGACATCCCGGGCGGATATACTTGTAGTCGCTGTCGGCAGGGAGTTGATGGTGACATCTGAATATATAAAGGAAGGCGCTGTGGTTATCGATGTTGGCGTTAATTACACGGAAGACGAGAAGAAATTCAAGGAAGTTTATCTAGATTTCCCTGATTTTATAGAAAAACTTGAGAAGAAGGGCTACGGGTATTTCGGCGATGTCCACTATCCGCAGGCGCTGAAGAAAGCTTCATGGATCACGCCGGTGCCGGGTGGGGTAGGGCCGATGACGATTGCCTCATTATTGATGAACACGGTCACTCTTGCCAGAAGACGGCGGCTGGGTGAATGATTCTGTAATGAAGAGTGATGTCAATTTCCTTCTTGTCGGCCTCACCGGTTCAATTGGATCGGGTAAAAGCGAAGTCCGTAAAACACTTGAACAGCTTGGGTGCGTCACAATCGACGCCGATAAAGTATCGAGAGATCTGACAAAAATTGGTTCACCGATACTTGCCGAGATCGTTGATGAATGGGGATACGGAATCCTTACAGGTGATGGCAGGCTGGATAGAAGGAAACTTTCTGAAATTGTTTTCCGGGACAGGCCTGCGACCGAGAAACTGGAAGCGATCCTTCACCCCGCGGTCATTGCTGAAGAGAACAGGATTATCGAGCAGATCAAAGCGCATTCGAATGGCGGAATAATAGTCGTCGAGGCGTCGCTTATGCTGGAGACCGGTTCGGCGGAGCGGTTCGATAAGATTATCGTCGTTACAAGGGATAAAGATAAGCGGTTCGAACTGGTTTCGAAAAACAGGGGGATCAGCAGGGAGCTCTTTGATCTGGTCGAGCGCCGACAGATGCCTCAGGATGAAAAGCTGAAATCGGCTGTTTATCATATAGAAAACGATGAGGGGCTGGAAGAACTTGCCGAAAAGGTATTATGGCTGAACGGCAGGTTACAGGAAGATTTGAAGATGAAAAAAGATAAAACAGAAAATAAACCTAAGAATAAAACCGTGAAAAACGGCGGGCTTTTTGAGGCGAGCGTAACGCTCCGCTTTTCCGCGGCGCATTACCTGCGTGAATACCCCGGGAACTGCGCGAATTTGCACGGGCATAACTGGACGGTAACGGTCACGGTGAGGGCATCGCAACTGGATGAACTGGGATTTGTAATAGATTTCCGGACGTTGAAGAAACATACTAAAGGGATCATCGATGAGCTGGATCATTCGCTTATCAACGACCATAAGGATTTTAAAGAAACGAACCCGTCATCGGAAAACATTGCCTTGTGGATATTCGACCGGCTTAAACCGATGATCGATGATGAACGCTGCAAACTTCATTGCGTTGAAGTCGGCGAAACGGAAAATTCATCTATTCGGTATTACGGGTAAAACGGTCATTCCGGCTGTATAGTTTTAATATGATCTATACATCTGAAAATCCGGTTTAATAACAAGTCGTTCAGCAAAGAAGCCGGAATCCATAACTCAGAATCAAGAATGTTTCTATTACCGTCCTCTATTGAACTTATTTAAATCAGGAATATGAAAATTTTCTGTAGGAGCAGGTTTGTAACCTACTTCGAAACTGTTTTTCCAGAACCTTTCAGACGGTATAGTCCTTACCATCCGACAAGAATTATAATAACCACAAATGAAGATTCCCCGCTATAGCTCAATTAAGAGTCCACCTCTTTTTACACTAGAGTGGATAGTTTTTGTAAATGATCTTGTAATTGTATGTTTTAAGCCTGAAATAAATGGATACTTACACAAGTTACAATAAATACTAAAGGAATGAAATGCGTTTAACAAACTAATATACTTATGTATAA
>JAFGBY010000135.1 GCA_016932915.1 Acidobacteriota bacterium
AATAACGATTTTATAAGGTATTTTTATTGAAAACAATAGTGTAATCTAGATTACACTATTTAAGATTGACAATTTTCATGTTTTTTGTGAGATATTGATTCAGGAATCTGCTATAAAGTGTAATTCAGATTACACATTCACTTTTTTTCTTTAAGTTTTGTTATTAATTCCTTGACTCTCATGCTGGAACGATTATAAAGTCAAGTTTGTGTCGGTAGGGGTCTATTCCCTTGCCGTAAGTCGCATATGTTGATTGACAGGGGGAGTTCATTAGTTGCAGGGGATTCTTCTCTGCTCAATTGAAATTTCAAAGGTAGGGCTAAGTATCTATGAAAACATATTTTATTTCTGAAGAGGGACTTCAGGATTTTGCCAAAAGCCTCTCTGAGAAGCTCGAAGTATACGCGCCTTACTATCCGAAGAACGAGTTGAAAGCTGAAACAGATGAAAGCCACTATTTCAAAGTTACACCGGAATGCGGCAGGACTATTGACCTAAAAGGTATAAGGACTGTTGAACCGTTGAAGGTTTTCTTCTTCAAGCTCAAATCGTTCGTCGCGAACTATTCTAAAGACGGCCTCAAGGATGTAGATGAGGTCACCGAAACCAAAAGAGCAATCTTTGGTGTTCGCGATTGTGATATTAAGGCTATGCGTATACAGGATGTAAACTTCCTTGAAGGCGACTTCTACGATCCATTCTTTGCAAACATGCGTAAGAGTACACTTATATTCAGTTCTGACTGCACGTTTGCTGGAAAGTCATGTTTTTGTACCCTGCTGGGCCAAAATCCTTATGCTGAAGAAGACTACGATCTTAACTTTGCATCCGTCAAGAACGGTTACATGGTTGAGGTAGGTAGTGAGAAAGGTCAGAAAGTAATTGATGATTTTTCTAACTTCTTCAAAGACGGCGGCGAGAAATATAAAAAAGATATTGACGCCGAACGCAAGAGGATTAAACAGGACCTGGTAAAACAGAACAAACAATATGATTTTGAAGGGTCAGTTGTCGACGTAGCGGAAAGCAACATCCGGTCTCCACGTTGGACAAAGGAAATCGAGACATGTATTGAGTGCGGAGCGTGCACGAACGTATGCCCGTCATGCAGATGCTATTACCTTCGTGATCAACTCGGGGACGAAGGCTTCGAGAGGATTGCAAACTGGGATTCATGCCAGATACCAGGGTATTCGCGGATGGCTGGCGGAGGCAACGCAAGGCCTCTTATGGTGGATCGATTCTCCAACCGGTTTATGTGCAAGTTTAACTGGGGTGTGAAGATCTTTGGCGAAGTAGCTTGCAAGGGCTGCGGCAGATGTGTAGATGCCTGTATGGGAAAAATCGACATCCGCTCGGTCATGAAAGGCATCGCTATGGATGTTCAACTGGTTAAATAAGAGAAGGGGCAGTAATGGAAAATCCGTATTATCCCGTAAAATCGGTTATTGAGAATGTGATAGAGGAAACCCCCACTATTAAGACTCTTGTTATCCGGCCCGAAAAACCGATGCCGTTCAGATCAGGTCAGTTTATGCAGCTGACTATCCCAGGTATCGGCGAGGCTCCCTTCACTCCGTCATCTTCTCCTTCACGTCCGGAATTGATTGATATAACAATTCTGAAAACCGGACGTCTGACAAATTTTTCCCATGAAGTCAAAAAGGGAGATATTGTCGGCTTAAGAGGAGGATTCGGAAAGGGTTACCCTCTCGAAAAATGTGAGGGTAAAGAAATACTGGTAGTTGGCGGCGGTGTTGGACTGGCTCCATTAAGAGCGCTGCTCTATTACCTCTTCGAAAATACCGATAAAGTAAAAAGAATTTCGATTAAATATGGTGCTCGTAATCCTTCCGAGCTTACTTATCTGAGGGAATACGAGAAGTGGAAAAAAATCCCAAAAACGGACCTGACTATTACCATTGACCGTCCCCATCCTGATTGGAAAGGGAAAGTCGGCCTGGTAACAACTCTGCTTGATGATCTTGATATCGATCTTAAGAACAGTATCGCGGTTTCCTGCGGTCCTGAGATCATGCTCAAATTCGTCAGTGCGAAGTTAGTCAGCGTCGGGTTTAAACCTGAACAGGTTTATCTCTCGATGAACCGCCGTATGAGTTGCGGAATAGGTAAATGTGGGCGTTGCAATGTTGGTGAGTACTTGCTCTGTAAAGACGGACCTGACATGAATTACGCAAAAATTAAAGACTTGCCCAATGTATTTGGTTAATCCGATAAGGTTAAGCTGATGGAAAAGAAAAAAACATTTTGCTCGTTTTGCTCATTGGAATGTGACCTTGCGGTGCGAATGCCTGATCTTTCCGCATACTTCAATAGCGATGGAATCATGGAACAGGATTATGATATTGAAAGTGTTAATGAGGGTTCCATCTGCGCGAAGGGAAATTTCACCAGGGATTTTATAGACCACCCACAAAGAATAGGTTATGCAGAACGGCGGCATAATAGAATTACCGTCGATGAAGCATTCGACCGTATTAAAGATGGTCTTTCCAAAGTGCAGGACAAACACGGAAAAGATTCTATTGCCATTATTGGCAATGGGAATATGAGCCGTGAAGAAATTAAATGGGTTAAACGTCTGGCTAAGGATACTCTGAAAACCAAAAGTTATGGTTTTTTCCTTCCTGATGATGGGATGGTTGCAGCGGGTTTGCTGGCTAATGGCTACAAATTCGACAGACCTTCTTTCGAAGAGCTGGAAAAAGCCGATAATATCCTAATGGTCGGTGATGCATTCTACGAACATCCGGTGATCGCGAAGAAAATTCTTCAAGCGAGGTATGAAGACCGCAAACACAGCCTGTTTGTGATCGATCCACGTTATTCGAACACCGCATGGTTTGCAGATGTTCATCTTCAGTGTCATCCAGGAGCAGAAGGGCTGGTATTAATGGCCCTTGCCAAACTTCTTAATGATGGCGAGAACAACGAGTTCAAGAAAATTCTGTCCAAAGTAAAGGCGGAAGAACTTGCTGAGACTGCCGGTGTTAAGATTGGCGATCTGAAATGGGTTGCTGATATTATCGGTAATACCGAAAATCTGGCGATAGTAATTTCAGATATCCTTGGAAAAATCGGCCAGGCGGATGTTTGCTCCGCTTATTGCGATTTAATCGCAAGCGGAAACCGCGCTAAGAGACATTATTATCCTTTATTTATCAACCAGTCGGTTTACCCGATTATGGTAGATATGACCGAAAACGACTCTATCGGCATCGGCAAAGTTCTGGATGCGGTAGTTGGCGGTAAGGTTAAAGGATTGGTTGTCTTTGGCGTTGATTTACTTGGTTCTTATCCTTCTTCCGATCTTGAAAAAGCGATAAAGAAGCTGGAATTCTTTGTTTGCAGCGATACCTTCCGTAACGCTACAAATGACCATGCCGATATTCTTTTACCGGCTGCGAATTCAATCGAGAAATCCGGCATTTTTACCGATCTTGACGGAAAGAATAAAACCAGGGAAAAAATCATCAATCCTCCAGCGAACGGTATGGAAGAACTTGAGATGCTCAAGAAGATAAACGTTCTGCTCGGTGGATCTGAGGATGAGAAAAAATTCGATTTCGAGGATATTAAAGAAATTAAGAGCGTCGACGCCTACACAAAGGCGGCGGTGGCAAGCGCAGAGAAGTTGCTCAAATTCAAAGATATCACTTCAAAAACGCGTCCTTTTGCTTTCGTTACAAAAGCGCTTCCGTATCACTGGGCTGATGGTTCGATAACCCGCCAGTTTATCTGGAACAAGGAACATTCGAACGAAGCAGTATTTGAGATACATCCGGTCGCTGCTGAAAAGATGAAAATAAAGGAAGGCCAGAAAGTGACAATCGAATCTGAATTTGGCAAGGTAAAACTTCCGGTCGTTTTCTCGAAGCGAATCAAGGAAAACATGATTGCTGCCGATTATCATTGGCCTGAAATCAGAGCGTTATTCCCTCTGAAAACGGCTGCTGGAATTTCGGAATTAGTAAATGAGCCAATCCCGGTTTCGCTGGGTAAATAAGATTGAGGTGTAGAAAATGATAACAAAAGTTGAAAAAACTGACGGCAAGTACGTCGAAAGGATACTCCTTGATCTCAAATACTGTATTGGCTGTAAAAGTTGTACTATAGCCTGCAGTATGGGTCATCATCATCAAGGTCATACAGCTCTTTCCGAAGTTAAGGAAATCGGTATTCTTCCACTCCATTGCCGCCATTGTGAGGAGCCGGCTTGTGTTCCCGCGTGCCCGGTCAATGCCATGGAGAAAAGAGAAGACGGTCTGGTAAAGAGAAACAGCCAGCTCTGTATAGGTTGCGGATCTTGTATGATTGCCTGCCCGTTCGGTTCAATCGCAACCGGTTTAAAACGACATGTTCCTGCTAAATGCGACCAGTGTCTCGATCGTCTCGACAGAGGCGATAGGCCCCGTTGCGTTACGACATGTGTTTCCGGTGCATTGAAATTCGAAAGAGTAGCGATGATACCTGATACTGTAAAGAGAGTTGGTGGACGTTTCCTTGGAAGTGTTGGAATTAAGAGAAGATAAAAAGAGGATTAAGGTATGGATTTTAACGAAGGATTAGGAAAAGCGTTAGTTCTCGAGACACAGGGTAAAATCGATGATGCTATCACTTCCTATGAAGCATTAGCTATCGAATTCCCGAAGGAGAAAGCTGTTTTCTCACGTCTTGGAACACTGTTTTTCCGTAAGGGTGATTTATCAGCCGGCATTAAAAATTTCAAAAAGGCGTTATCACTATGCGAAGGCGACCCCTCATGTCCATACGATCTGGCTGTAGCTTACTACCGCGCTGGACAACTAGAAAACGCTGTAGAATATTTTAATAAATCGGTTGAGATAAATGAGAATTATCTCATGGGTATTTATTGGCTTGGTTTAACTCATTACCATCTTGGTAACCTGGAAGAGTCGAAGAATTATTATAAAAAACTTCTCGGGCTCAACCCGGACTTCAAGATTTGCCACTATCACCTCGGTGTAATCAATAACCGCCTTGCTGATTATAAAGGCGCTATTGATGAATTTGAGCAGTTTCTCAAAGTTGACAAAGATAGTTCCACTGCGTGGGCTCATCTCGGTTCAAACTATTATGAGAATGGCGATCTTGATAAAGCCGTCGAGGCTTATTCGAAGGCGGTTAAACTTCAGCCGATGGATGCAAAATCAAAACAGAACCTGAAACTTTTGTTAGAGCTGAAGGAAAAATTTTCCTGATAGTCTATGGAGTGAATGAATGGAACATGTACTGTACTATCTGGTTTTTCCCGGCCTTATATTTACCGGCGTAGCAGGTCTTCTTGTTACCTGGGTGGATAGAAAGGTTACGGCTCGAATTCATTGGAGGAAAGGTCCACCGTTGCTTCAGCCGTTCTGGGATATAATGAAATTAATGGGAAAAGAGATAACAGTTCCCGAAACCGCAAAAGCCACCGGCTTTTTGCTGGCTCCATTGTTTGGATTCGCAGCTGTGACGCTGGCGTCTACCATTCTTTGGATGTCGCTGGTATTTCCTGAGAAAGGTTTCTCTGGAGACCTTATCGTTGTGATTTATCTTCTGACTATACCGGCAATCAGCATGATTTATGGTGGTTCTGCGTCCGGAAACCCGTTGAGCGCAGTCGGAGCCAGCAGGGAGATGAAGCTTATACTTGCTTATGACCTGCCGTTGTTGATTACGATTTTCGCGGTTATCTGGAAATCCGGGATGACTCTAAACCTTAGCGAAATAGTTACGTATCAGCAGATGAATTCACCGGTACTTTATTCGATTTCCGGAGTTCTTCTTTTCGTGGCTGCTCTTATGTGCATCCATGGAAAACTGGCATTCGTGCCTTTCGATGCCCCGGAAGCCGAAACTGAAATCGTAGAAGGCGCGCTGCTTGAGTATTCAGGCCCTGCGCTTGCGATTCAGAAGCTGACAAAAGCGATGATGTACTTCACGTTGCCTGTATATATGGTAATCCTGTATTGGGGCGGCATGAACTTCGGTACAGTCGGCAGTGGTATCTGGTCAATCGCCAAGGTGATTATAATAATCGTATTGATCATTCTAATTAAAAACACTAACCCACGTGTAAGAATCAAACAGATCATGAAGTTCTTCTGGGGCCCGATTACGATAATAGCGATCATCGGTCTGATTCTTTCAATGAATGGTCTATAGGAGGCGTGAGATGAGTTTATTTTTAAAGGCACTGAAAAAATCGCCATGGGTATTTCATGTAAACGCGGGAGCATGTAATAACTGCGACATCGAAATACTGGATTGTCTCACACCCCGATTTGACGTCGAACGTTTTGGTATAAAGCTGGTCGGCAGTATAAAACATGCTGACGCTTTAATCATCAGCGGCGGCGTTACTGCGAATATCCTGCCAAGGGTACTTGAGATATACGAACAGGCTCCGAAGCCATGCCTGGTTGTAGCCGTAGGTTCATGCGGTTGCTCCGGTGGTATCTTCCGGGATGCCTACAACATGGTAGGGCCAATTGATCACTACCTTCCGGTTGATGTATTCATCCCGGGCTGCCCACCGCGGCCTGAGGCTCTGATAGCCGGAATCGTAAAAGCCCTTGGAAAGTTATAGAGGTAATAACCGATGACTGGAAAAGAGATAAAAAAGAAACTCGAAGATAAGTTCGGAGACAGGATTTCGGTTGAACAGGGTGCTATTGACAAACAGTTCTTTATTCTCGTAAAAGATATAAGAGATAATAGAGATGTTGTGCGCTATTTGTTTAAGGAACTCGGAGCCAGGATGAATATAATGACTGGTATCGATACCCGAAATGGCGTAGAGATTCTCTATCATATGTCATTTGACAAATATAATTGTATTTTCACCATCAAAGTGCTTGTGAAAAAACCTTTCCCGAGTATTGATTCGATTACTGATATCGTACCCGGCGCTAAGTGGATCGAGCGTGAAATATACGAATTATATGATGTCAAATTCAAAGGGCACCCGGAACTTATCCCGTTGCTTCGTTCTGATACTAGGCCTGCGGATTATTTCCCCTTCCAGCGTGAAGTAAAGGAATCGCATCCTACAATCAGAACTAAAGAAGCGGAAATGAAGGAGAAGTGATATGGCAAAAGTAATTCCAACAGGTCCATTTCACCCGATACTCGAAGAACCGGAATTTTTTAAATTCCACGTTGATGGTGAAACCATCACAAAAATCGATATAAGAATCGGGTATTCACACCGTGGTATAGAACTTCTCTCTGAAGATAAAACCTGGGATCAGGTTCCGTTCCTGGTTGAGAGAATATGCGGCATCTGCTCATACTCTCATCCATACGGCTATTGCCTTGCTGTTGAAAGGCTCGCAAATTGCGAGATTCCTGACAGAGCAAAATATATAAGGGCAATAGTTGCCGAACTGGAACGTCTGCACAGCCATCTATTATGGATGGGGCTGGCAGGCCATTTTATTGGCTATAATACGGTATTCATGTGGGTATGGAAATGGCGTGAGCTGGTTCTCGATGCACTCGAACTTACTACCGGTAACAGAAACCATTACGCGAATATTAAACCGGGCGGTGTCCGCAGGGATATCGAAGACTACATGATTCCTAAGCTTGAAAAATGGATAGATGAGCTTGAACCCAAATGCGAAATGCTGATTAAGGTCGTTATGGATGATCCTGTTTTACATGCCCGCCTTAAAGGTGTCGGCGTATTAACAAAACAGGAAGCTATTGATTACTGCGCTCTTGGCCCAACGGCGCGCGCGTCGGGAGTGGCTATAGACGCAAGAGCCGATCATCCATTCGATGCTTATCCTCTACTGGATTGGAAAGTAATTTCACTTCCAGATGGTGATGTATTCGCCAAGGCGGCGGTAAGACTGCTTGAGAACCTCGAATCTATCAAGATTATCAGACAGGCTATCAAGAAACTGAAACCGGGCCCGATCGTGAATGAAATCAAGGAAGTTCCAGTAGGTGAGGCAATAGGTTTATATGAGGCCCCACGCGGCGAGACATTCCATTATATCCGCTCTGATGGGTCGAATATGCCTATTCGCCATAAAGTAAGGGCTCCGAGCTATATGAACATTCTCACGAATGAGCTTTCATGTGTGGGCGCGGATCTGGCGGATGGCGGTTTAATCACCGCAGCGCATGATCCATGCTACAGTTGCACGGAGCGGCTTTCGGCAGTGAATGACAGCATCCCTGAAAATGTTTTAAACAGCAAAGAGATTGCGCGACTTAGCAGAGAAAAAACAAAATCGATTGCCGAAAAATTCCAATTGGAATCTAACGTAACTACGGATAAGAAATAATTAGTGGGAGATAATTAGAAGTGGATATTATGAACATTCTCCAACCGAGCAATTTACTTTGCCCTCTAATTCTACCCGCGATAGTGGGATTTATAATCCTGCTTATCCCGAAAAAGGTAAAATATGTAAGTGAGTTTTTCGCTCTTGCGACTACCGCTTATATGTTATATGTAGGGTTTACGTTGTTCGGAATCAAGGATGCTGCCGTCTCTTATCCCTGGGTTAAAGTCGGCCCACTGGCATTGAACCTCGACCTGGTGATTAATCAATTCTCCAGTTTCGTGGTCCTGTTTATAGCGTTCTTTGGCCTGGCCACTGTGCTCTATTCCATCGGATATTTCCGTAAAGAAGGAGCAAATCCTCGCTATTACAGTTTTGTCCTGTGGACCCTCGGTGGAGCGATTGGAGCAGTTTTAAGCAATAACCTGATTATGCTTCTCATTTTCTGGGAAATTGTTACAGTACTGCTCTTTTTCCTCGTTAACCTGGGCAAAAATAAAGAGAATCTCGCAGCGGCAAAAAGTTTTGCGGTGCTTGGTATAACGGATGCCGGTATGACCTTCGCTGTTATTTTGATTGGTATTCTTTATAACAGTGTCACAATATCTGAACTCAGTATTAAGGTTGACGGTTTTCTTCCTGGCCTTGCTTATGTACTGCTGTTTATCGGCGCTACAGCCAAAGCAGGGGCAATGCCGTTCCATTCCTGGATCCCGACTGTTTCGGAATCCGCTGCCACACCGGTTATGGCTTTTCTGCCCGCATCTTTGGATAAATTGTTGGGTATCTATCTGCTGGCAAGAATTTCATTGAATATGTTTGAATTGACCAGTGTCATATACACCATCATGTTGATTGTAGGTGCTTTCACAGTCCTGCTTTCGGTGTTAATGGCGCTTGTTCAGCATGATATTCGCAAACTTCTCTCATTCCATGCGATCAGCCAGGTTGGCTACATGGTTTTGGGAATTGGAACCGGTACTGTTGTAGGTACGGTCGGCGGTATCTTCCATATGCTGAACCACTCAATATATAAATCACTGTTATTCTTCAACGCTGGTGCGATAGAAAAACAGACCGGAGAAACCGATTTATCTAAGATTGGTGGACTCGCGCGGTTTATGCCGATAACATTTGTTACTACTGTAATCGCGGCATTCTCCATTTCAGGTATTCCACCATTGAACGGTTTTTTCTCCAAGTGGATGATATACAGGGGTATAGTTGAATCTAAGGGTATAATCTTTCTTGCGGTTGCCATGTTTGGTAGCGCCTTAACGCTTGCGTCCTTTATCAAGGTTCTGCATTCTACGTTCCTTGGCGCTCCTACAGAGGTCACCAAGAAGGCAAAAGAAGCTCCATTATCAATGATCACACCGATGGTTGTTCTTGCGCTTCTATGTGTTCTGTTCGGTGTTTTTGCTTCTTACCCGTTGAATAATTTCATTCTACCTGCCCTTGATAAATCAGCATTCGGTACGATTGATACTGAAGCTGTTATTGGTGCCTCAAGCTGGACACCAGATCTTGCAGCGGTTCTTATGTTAGTTGGTCTAGTTGTAGGAATGATATTCTTCTACCTTACCAAGTTGACCAAAGTGAGAACTACAAAGGTTTACATTGGTGGAGAAGTCCCGGATACATCAGAGATGCGTTACTCCGGGGTCGATTTCTATAAGACCATCAGGGAACTTAAGATTATGGGCGCAGCCTATTCTGATGCAGAAAAAGGATGGTTTGACCCGTATTTCGTTGTAGCTAAGATCGGTAATTCAGCTATCATGGGGATGAAAAAACTTCACAACGGCGTCCTGAGCACATACCTTTCATGGTGTTTGATCGGGCTTGCCGTCTTGTTGATATTCCTCCTTTTGGTATAAGCAGGGAGATTTAATGATGGTTGAAACACTTTGTTTAGTTTTTCTGATCTTCGCGATTGTGGGTTCCTTGATTGCGGTTGAGACCAAAAACCTTCTCTCTGCTGTTATTTCGGCGGGCGTAGTCGGTTATGGTTTAAGCATCATGTTTCTGTATCTAGGCGCCCCTGATATCGCGATTACGCAAGTTGTCGTTGAAGTACTTGCGTTGGTTGTTTTGATTAGAGGTACCATTGCCGTGGATAATATCTCGATTGGTGGTCCACGGGATACACTACCTCTTTTCGTTGCTCTTGTCTTTTTCGGAGTTTTTGTAGTGCTTGGAGTTATCGCCCTGGGCGATATGACCGGATTCGGTAACCCGATGATGAAAGTTTCTGAGCATTATCTGCTAAACTCCGTAAAAGAGACCGGATCCTCAAATGTTGTTATGGGTATTCTCCTTGATTATCGCGCATACGATACTCTTGGTGAAGCCACAGTACTGCTGACGTCGATTCTGGGCGCTTTTGTAATCTTGAGAAGACAGGGTAAAAAAGAAATTGCAGAAAAAGACTATGAACATGTGGGAATTTTAGAAGATGAGTAATAAAAGTAAACATCAGGATGGTATGAGCCTGATTTCCAAGACAATCTCAAGCTTTATGACAGCTTTGATTGCCTTGTTCGGGTTCTACATTGCCTTTTATGGCCATCTAACGCCAGGCGGCGGGTTTGCCGGTGGTGTTATAATTGCTGCAGCGTTTATTCTGCTTACCTTGTCACATAGTAAAAAAGTATCGCTGAAAAAATTTCCTGATATTATTGCATCACTTCTCGATAATTTTGGTGCGCTTTCTTTTGTAGCACTTGGTTTACTTGGCTTCCTGAGTGGAGCGTTCTTTATGAACTTTGTGCAGAAGGGTAAAGCGTTCACATTATTGAGTTCCGGAACGATACTTCTTGCGAATATAGCGATAATGATCAAGGTTATGGCAGGCCTGTTTGCAATATTTGTTGGTCTATCAATCTTTGGACGAATTGTTGCCGAAGGCGAAAAAGGGGACATGAGATGATAGTTTATTACCTTTGTCTAGTAATGTTCATGTTGGGAATTTACTGTCTGATTGCAAAGAAAAATATCGTCCGTAAAATCATCGGCATCGTAATAATTGAATATGCGACAAACCTGTTTCTTGTATTTATAGGATACAAGCATAACGGTATCGCTCCGATTATTACACCGGAGATGCAGGACAATATCCCTGCTTTTGCAGCTCAATCAGTTGATCCCCTGCCACAGGCATTAGTACTGACTTCTATAGTCATAGGGCTTGGTACATTATGCTTGATGGTTGCGCTGGCAATTAGGCTGAACGAAAAATATCGTACATTTGATACGACTGAAATCAGTAGCCTGAAGGGTTGATGAATAAGGAGAACGACATATGTTAAATCTGATTCCACTATTTGTGGCAGTACCAATGGGATTGGCCTTCTTTACGCTGATCACCAGTAAGTTCTCTAAGAGGACATCAGACGTATTCACGTTCCTGGGCGTCTCATTTCTAGCGTATCTGGCGGTAAGATTGATTACAGCTGGGAATCTTGATTATATGGTCGGTGGATGGAAATGGCCTCTCGGGATTCAGCTTCATGTTGATAAACTGACTGTTATCCTTTTGCTGATAATCAATGTTGTTGCATTTCTTGCGACACTTTATGCGCTCAGCTATATGGAACGTTATACAGCAAAGCCGAAATTCTATGCGTTACTTCTTTTAATGATCGCTGGAATGAACGGCGTTGTTCTTGCTGGTGACTTGTTTAATTTATACGTATTCCTGGAAATAGCATCTCTTGCGTCCTATGCCCTGGTTGGTTTTGGTGTAGAGTCGGAAGAGCTGGAAGCTTCTTTTAAATACTTGATTCTTGGCGGTGTCGCATCATCGATGATTCTGCTCGGAATCGCAATTGTATATGCAAACACAGGATCTCTGAATATGGCGGATATCGCCCAGTTCCTGAGTACGCATGGTGAAAGAAGCTCGATATACTTTGTATATGCTCTATTTCTGATGGGATTTGGTTTGAAATCCGCGATGGTACCATTCCATGCATGGCTGCCTGATGCGCATCCTTCGGCCCCGGCGCCGATTTCAGCGATGCTCTCAGGTGTACTTATCAAAGCCCTCGGTATCTATGCAATCGCAAGGATATTCTTCGGAATGTTCGGCGTTAATGAGATGTTGGGCTGGATAATGCTTCTGCTTGGTACTCTTTCGATGGTTGTAGGGGTCTTACTCGCTCTCGGGCAGTATGATATCAAGAGACAGCTGGCATATCATAGTATAAGCCAGATGGGGTATGTGATGACCGGCCTTGGTGTTGGCGCTCTTGCAGGTTCACCTGAAGTGGCGGCACTAGGTATAGCCGGTGGTTTGTTCCATGCAATAAATCACGCTACCTTTAAAACCAGTCTCTTCCTCTGCGCCGGCGCGATAGAGTATAGCACCGGTACCAGGGACATGAGAAAACTCGGCGGACTTTATAAAAGGATGCCGTTTACGTCCACAGCAACTTCAGTTGCGTCACTATCAATTGCTGGTATTCCACCGTTTAACGGATTCTGGAGTAAGCTTATGATAGTAATAGCGCTATTCCAGGCTAAACTTTATGTTTATGCTGCAATTACCGTTTTTGTCAGTTTTGTGACATTACTATCGTTTATAAAACTGCAGAAATTCTGTGTATTCGGCGAACTTAAACCTGAAATGAAATCAGTCAAAGAGGTTCCCGTCAGTATGGTAATTGCACTGGTAGTGCTGGCTCTCTTATGTCTTGGTTTAGGGCTGGGATTTCCTTTCATTGAAGGATTCCTGCTCGATGCAGCTTCAGGGTTAAAAGAATTACTAGTGTTTAACATTTAGATGATTCAAAGGTGAATATGATGAAAAAGATGTTGTTTCATTTTTTGATGCTCTTCGGTGTTTGGCTACTATTTACCTGGACTCTGGAGATACCGGATGTAATAGCTGGAGTTATTGTGTCACTTATACTGGCTGTACTTCTTAACAGTATATTTGACGGAGAAGTAACCTCCCTCCTTAATCCAGTGAAATTATTCTGGGCTATAATCTATATCCCGGTTTTCTTCTATCATATGATGGTAGCGAACCTGGATGTTGCTTACCGTGTTTTAAATCCCGGTTTGCCGATTAAACCCGGAATCGTAAAGGTCAAAACTAAGTTGAAATCGGATCTTGGAAAGACAACTCTCGCGAATTCTATCACGCTCACACCTGGTACACTGACAGTAGATATAAAAGGTGAATACCTTTATATTCATTGGATTAATGTTCTCTCCGATAACGTCGAAGAAGCAACAAAGGAAATCGTTGACAAGTTTGAAAAATACATAGTGAGGTTTTACGGATGATTACATTTTTTACAATTATGCTTTCGGCCACCTGTTTCTTCTGTCTTTTCAGAGTAATTGGTGGTCCGACACCTCCGGATAGGACTGTCGCGATTGACGTACTTGGTATTGTTGTAGTCGGATTCAGCGCTATTATGGCGTTGATTACAGGGCACGATTACTTTCTGAATATAGGTATTTCCTGGGCACTGTTGAGCTTTATTGGCACTATGGCTCTTGCTAAATACCTGGAAGGGAGAGGATTCGATGAGTGAACTATCAACAGCAGCAGCTGTGTTTATCAGCATTGGCGTGGCCTTCGATTTAATCGGTGGCCTGGGCCTTATCAGACTGCCTGATATTTACAATCGTCTTCAGGCTGCAACCAAATGTGTTACTCTCGGCACATGTTTTATACTGATAGGAGTACTTATCCAGTTCGGATTTACAAGTATCGGAGTTAAAGCGATTCTGTGCCTAGCGTTCATTCTTATGACTTCTCCCACAGCGGCGCACGCGATCTCCAAGGGTTCCCATGATTTTGGTATCAAACTCTGGGAAGGTTCAGTGGTCGATAAGCTGGCTGAAGATAAGTCGAAAGAGTAACAGGGAAAGGGTCGACAGATGAAAAAACCGAAGATTAGAGAAGTTGTTGAGGCCGTAAAGGCTCTAGCCCTGGGACCGTATACAACCAAATTCCCGAAGAAACCTGCCGAGATCATGGAAGAGTTCAGGGGTGCCCCTGAATGGATCGAGGATAAGTGTATTGGTTGCGGCGCTTGCGCTGAGGTTTGCCCCGCAAAGGCAATCGAATTTGAAGATGTAATCAATCCGGATGGAACCGGTAAAAGAGTTTTCACCCGTTTCTACGATAACTGCATCTTCTGTGGCCAGTGCGGTGATCTCTGCACAACCGGTGAAGGTATCGAGTATACGACCAAGTGGGAACTTTCCGGCTTTGAGAGAAAAGACCTGATTGAAACTCACGAGAAAGAACTTGCAGTCTGTGAAGGCTGCGGTGGTTCCGTGACGGCATTTGATCACATCACCTGGTTGAGAAACAGGGTAGGGTATGTTGCATATTCAAACCCGACAATTCTCCTTGCTTCACAGCAGGAACTGGGATTGATCAAACCGGTTAGATCTGACAAAGAAACGGATGATATCGATAGACCTGATTTCATGCGTGTTCTTTGCCCGGATTGTAGAAGAGCTGCTGTCCTGACAGAAGAATGGGGCGCATAGAGCTCTTAAAGGGTCTTAATTGAATAAAGTATTGAATGCGGGATAGGCTAAGGCCGAATCCCGCATATTTTTATTATGAATTGCGAAAAACAACTTAAAGAAGCTCTTAAAAAGATAGATAAAGACAATGTTGTCATCCTGGGTGTCGGTAGCCGGTTGCGTGGAGACGACGGGGTTGGATCAATTATTGGTGGGTTACTCGAAAAAGCATTTCCAGGCAGAGCTTATGATGTAAGTACAGTCCCTGAAAACTATATCGGGAAGATACTTTCAGCTGGAAAGAAAAACATTATTTTCATTGATACCCTTGCATTTGGCGGCAAACCGGGTGAATACCGATTCGTTGAGATGAGTGAGATCTACGACGGCCTTCTCTCTACCCATGGATCTTCACTTACGTTTCTACTGGAGGTGCTTGGAGAGGGCGCTGAGGGCGTTACAGCGTATGTTCTGGGGATAGAACCGGCAGATACAAGTGTCAGCGAAACTTTAACTCCGGAAATTGAAAGAACGATGAAAAATATCCTGGAAATACTTACAAATTGGCTGAATAAATAAACTACCTACGGTTTTAATCTATTTGAATAAGTGATTTATATTGTTTTCTCTATTGAGCGAGATAATCCTTGAGAGATAACCGGATCATTTTTTCAATTCTGAGCTGTTGCTCATGAGTGAAATAAAAAGTAATATTCAGGCTTTTAAATCTTTTTTCGATATGTACCTGCGAAAGGAGTTCCTGGTCTGTGCGATGAGGATATTCTTTCTTCATGCGTTCCATGAATCTATTAATCGATTCCGTAAATGTACTAAGTGAATCAACATTATTAAGATGAAAGTTGGAATTCATTATATTCATTCTGTTATCCATTGAATTTGCCATTACAACATATCGCAGACCTGAAGCGCCAGGTATTTTTTCCTCTATGTTAGGTGGAAATGTACGTCCGTCATATTTAAAGTAACCCCAGGTCGGCAGTTCTTTTGGAATTTCGGAGAATATTTTATCAAGCTCAGGATTATTAAGAATACTATGAACCTCCCCATAATACAGGTTCAAAGCGGTATCCAAGCTTTTCAGGTTGCTGCTTAAAATGATATAGTTATTCGGCAGAAATGTTACCTTAAATTGGTCGTCACCTTCTTTCATTGGTGGTATATCATAAACATAACGTTCTCTATGTAAAATTCTATTCGGTTCAGAATTAAACCTTTTCTTATAATGATCTATAAAAGTTTCTTCGCGTAAATCGCTTATAATAAAATAGTAACTGTCTATCTTGCTGTTGTTCAAATCTCCATCGATTCCGAATTGAGTTTTATCATACAGCATTTCGACTACAAGGCAGAGACTACAATCACGCTCTAGTTGGAATCCAATGGAATCTTCAAGATACTTAAAATATTCTCCCCTGAATCCTTCCTGAGCGGAAAAAGAAAAACCGGAATCTGCGATCATCTGGAAATTTATAATGAAAAATGTAGAAGCATTTTCAGAGATCAATCTTTTATAAACTGAGTAATCTATTAAATCCTCACCGACCTTATGAGTTAAAACAAAAATGAAAAGCGGTATGATAATAATACTTATAATAAGAATTATTCGAAATCTCATATTGAACCTTTAAATACCTCGAATAAATGAACAGGTACATAATAGCATAGAAGTATTATAATTTTGAAGGCTTAATTCGTAAGACGGGAAATTATTAGTTTCACAAGATCTTCGCTGTGATCGATACTCAAAGAAAGCGGAACAGAGGCCCACAGATCAGGTGATAGCTTCAATTTATTGAATTTAACAGCATCTTTTTCAGTAGTCAATATTGTGTCACACTTAGTTTCCTTTGCCAGCGCTTCAATTTTATTGACGTCATCATTTAAATAACTATAGTGATCAGGAAATGATATTCTCTCTTTTACTGTGTAGCCCTCGTTTTTGAGCATTGTAAAAAATGATGATGGGTCAGCAATACCAGCAGTGGCAATAACAGGATTTTTAATCAGTTTTCTCTTGTCCAGTGTTTTGGCGTGAGCAAAATTAACAGGGGCTTCTAAAGTTCTTTCAGCGGAAAAATACTGAATTTTTCCAGGCCTGTATACAGGTCTATAATTCCCGGTAAGGATGGCAATATCAGCCCTTCTGGTTGCCCAAAAAAATTCTCGTTTCCAGACGGTTTTTTTAGGCGGTATCATTAAAATATCAATCTCTCTCTTTAGCTTTAGATGCTGGAAGCCATCATCGAGTATTATTACATCCGGTTTAAAATTGTTCTCAGCAGTTTTCGCTGCACGCACACGGTTAGAATCACAGATTATAATTGTTCCCGGCAATCTCATTTTTAGTAGATATGGTTCATCGCCTATTTCTTCAGGATTATTATTAGAGAGTGAATCGCTATCCAAAATTATCTGTTTGTTCTCATCTTTTCTGCCGTATCCTCTAGTGATTATCAGTGGCTTTTTTCCTTTTGCTTGTAGGGCCTCAACCAGCCAGATCGTAAAGGGAGTTTTTCCGCTTCCCCCCATAACAATGTTACCAATTGAAATCACAGGTATTTTCGAGCAGTAAGAAGATAAAAATCCAGCTTTATAAAAAAACAGTCGAAAAACATTTAACTTCTGTAATATAAAAACAGGAACTCTTCCAAGCAATTTAATCAGTACAGAATCAGGTGATATAGTGTTTCTATTGGTTTGCATCACTCAGCATTTGATCCTTTTTTCGATATTTTTAAAAAGCTCGTCAAAATCTTTCTGGTTTGCTTCAATAACCGATTTGGCCTTTTCCCCGGTGATTTTCCGCTTCTGTTCATCAGAAATAAGATTCCGCATTGCACTGTAGAGTGCATCAGCGTCTTTTACTATACATCCACCTCCGGAGGCGTTTAACATTTCAGACATTTGGGCAAAGTTGTAAATATGCGGGCCGTATAAGACCGGCACGCCGAATGCAGCAGGCTCAAGCAGGTTTTGCCCACCATGTTTTATAAAACTGCCTCCAACGAAAACTAAGGATGAAATAGAGTAGAACCGTTTCAATTCACCCATTTTATCGACAAGTACAATATCCCAGTCAGGTATTCTTTGGGATGAGCTGAATCTTTGTCCGATAAAACCCGAGTCATTTATCATTGCCCAGACAGCATTAAATCTCTCAGGCCTGCGTGGGACTATTGCCAGCTTCAATATCGGATATTCTTTTTTTAGTTTTTTGAAAGCATATATTACCTGCTCTTCTTCTCCTTTATGTGTTGAGCCGGCTGTGATAAGGATATCTTTCTCAGATAGAGCAAGTTCTTTTCTTAGGATATCGGATTCTTCACTTTCAACCAGAAAATTGCTTAAATGATATTTTAGAGATTTATATACAATGATTTTTGATTCGTCAGCGCCAAGCGAAATTAATCTTTCTTTATAGAGTTCAGTCTGGACAATTAATAAACTAAAACACCTCAACACTCTCTTCATGAGAGATTTAATGAACTTATATTTTGGATATGATGTATCGGATATTCTGCCATTAAGTAAAATCAATGGGATATCTTTTTTATTAACTTCAGTACAGAAAACGGGCCAGAGTTCAGTTTCCATAATGATGACCATCTGTGGATTGACGTTTTCAATATATTTCCTCACTGATTTTTTAAAATCGAAAGGAAAATCAATGATATAAGTATCATAAGGTAAATCTTCAGCAGCGATTTTTCCGGTTTCCGTTGTTATACTCATCACTATCGGAAGGCTAGGAAAAGATTCCCGAAGTTGAAGGACGAGTGGTTTTGCTGCAAGAACTTCCCCTACCGAGACTGCATGAATCCATACAGGGCTTGAATGAATTTCTGTGATTTTTCTGAGTCTATGCCCAAGACGGTACTTCCACCTGATGCCTGGTTTACCTTTTACGAAACGTATGATTGAATAAACCGGAACCCCGATGATGAACAAAATCAAATATACAAACCTGTAAACCGGATACATCTTTACCTCTTCAGCACTGTTACTTTACTTTTTTAGCTCGTTTTTGTTGTATCTTCCGAATCTCCTGGTTTATATATTTCCCAAGAGTTCTTGCCCTCGAAGAATCGACTTCTTTTAACTCGTCATAAAAATAGCGGGCTTTTTTACAATCTCCATTCTCCAGATATAAAATGCCCAGGTTATAAAGTGATTCAACATTTTCCGAGTCATATATGATTGCTGTTTCGAATGAATCAATTGCTTTTTTGAATTCTAGCATCGCCTGGTACACATAACCTTTCCATATATAAACATCTTTTAAATCACGGTTTCGATCAAGCGCTTTATCGAATAATTTTATCGCTTCTTCCATCTCCCCTTTTTTATAAATACAATAGCCAAGAAGTGCATATGACGCAGCGAAATCAGGGTTTAGTTCGATTACTTTATTTAAATATGGTATTGCTGCATTATACTGCTGAGATTCCACCATGTTTTGAGCTATTGTAAAATAACGTTTACCTAAAAGTATGTTTTTTATTCTTTCGTTAAACTCCGGTATTGATTCAATCATACCCCAGCTGAGATTAACTATATTATCACAAGGTATTGCGTATCCATGATGTTCATCTTTTGTTCTTTTTCCCCATGTATTTATACCAAGTATATTTCCACGGGAATTGAACACCGGGCTCCCGCTACTGCCGGGATAAGTCTGCGCATCATATTCAATTACTTTGCCGATCAATTTCCATTCCAGTATGTTTGTCACTACTCCCGTGGTCGTTTTTGATCCTTTGCCCCAGGGATTCCCAATAACAATAATTTCTTCACCGATGCGAGGTAAAAATGAGTAGGTATCAAGGGATTTAAATTTACCCAGTGGAACATCGACTTCAAGCAATACCAGATCAAGCAGCTCATCATAAGCTGCCACACCCTGAACGGGGTAAGTCTTATTATCAATTGAGAGAATTCTTGCTTTTGATCCGGCGCTTATGACATGCCGGTTGGTGATGATTCTGGTCGATGTAAGGAAAAATCCTGTACCGTAGCCGAGCGTTTTTCCATTATCATCCATCATTATCACTTTAACGACTGAATCTTTTACTTTCTCTTCAATATGCCGGTCTGATAGGCCTATAAAGGAATTAATAATTATAAAGTATGTTAAAAGTAAGACTGTTTTTCTATTAATAATCATCACTTGTAATAGTTAAAAAAGGGCACAACCGCTGTCTCAGCCGCTTGCGCCCTTTCAATCGGTTATATGCTGTAAATTACAGCGTTTCCCAGACTTTTACTATTTTATCGATCGCGACATATATTTCACCGGTACCTGATGAGGCGACCACAAGGAAATCCTCTTCTATACTTTTCAGCTTTCCTTTGGCTGAAGCGCCTCCAACGAGATCGACAACAACGTATGAATCTATAAGTTTTTCAAGTTTCTCTAATAGTTTCATTCTCAAAAATCCGGGTTATTTCTTGTCTTCGATTTTTATCGATTTGATTATTACTTTTTCCAGCGGGGCATCGTTCTGGTCAGTAGCGACTTTTCCGATGGCTTTTACAACATCAATACCTTCGATAGTAGCACCGAATACGGTGTATTTGTTATCAAGATGAGGAATATCGCCAAGGCATACAAAGAACTGGCTGCCTGCGCTATCGGGATCGGCAGATCTCGCCATTGAAAGCACGCCAAGTTCATGTTTTATATCATTAAATTCTGCTTTTATTCTATATCCGGGCCCGCCTGTCCCATTGCCTACCGGGCAACCGCCCTGAATAACAAAACCATCTATCACACGGTGGAAGGTAAGGCCATTATAAAAACCTTTATTCGCAAGTTGAATAAAGCTCTGCACTGTATTGGGCGCTACTTCAGGGAAAAATTCTACCTTGAAAGTACCCATACTGGTCTCAATAACTGCGACTTTTCCAGCGGGGTCAACATATTCAGCTCCGGTAAACTCTTTTAATGGTTCCAAAACTTCTCCTTCCGGTTTTTCTTCGGTTTGTTTTTTCGCCGTTTCTGACTTTTGTCCATCATCCGTTACTGATGAACAACCTGTTACTCCTGTGACCAGGAATAATGTTACTAACAGAATTAATATTTTTCTCATAATTAACCTCATGATCAGTCAATTATATTTCGCTGTGACTTTAAGTCAACTTGTGAAAGCTTTATATCTCCTTGAAGACTTCCTCTAAGCTCTGTATAATGTCACCAATCTTCCAAGGAGGAATATAATGAATAAAATCTTCGCTTCAGGTGTTCTGATAGTAATTGTTCTGTCATTTATTGCTTGTACAGGTAGTAATGGGTCCAGAGCTGACGTGCTGAAAGAGTTCTCGATCGATGATTCTACTCAAGTAATGATGACAAGTACCAGCTTTGATGAAAAAAATAGCGCAGATGGTAACGGCGCGCTTCGTATAAATGTTAACGGGGATGCAATCATACCGCTTTTTGAAACAGGCGAGATTGACATAGAGGATGCAACCTTGCTTTATAAAGCAAAATTAAAATCAGAAAACCTGGACGGCGTGGCATTTCTCCAGATGTGGTGTGTTTTTGATGGAAAAGGGGAGTATTTCTCAAAAGGCCTGAACACAAGTATTACCGGCACAAAGGATTGGCAGGAATCACAAACACCGTTTTTTCTGAAAAAAGGTGAGAACCCCTCAAATGTAAAACTCCAGCTCGTTGTCAGCGGCACCGGGACAGTCTGGATCGATGATATAAAGATAGAGAAGGCAAAATTGCCGGCTATGTAAACTGTTATCAGAGGATGGGAGGAAAATATGCCCGAACTTAAAAAAGGTGATAAAGCACCCGGTTTTACGTTGCCGGGTGAAAATAACAAGAAAGTTTCCCTGGCGGATTATAAGGGTAAATGGGTAATCGTGTATTTCTACCCGAAAGATAATACTCCTGGCTGCACGGTTGAAGCGAGGGAATTCACCAAATCAGTTGATGATTTTTCGCAGCTGGATGCGGAAATCATAGGTATTAGCGCCGATTCGCCTGAAAGCCATATGAAATTTACGAATAAACATGACCTGAAGCTTACCCTCCTGAGCGATCAGGATCATAAAGTGATGGAAGATTATGGCGCCTGGGGGATAAAAAAAATGTATGGTAAAGAATACTGGGGTATCATACGCTCTACTTTTCTTATCGACCCGGATGGTAAAATCGCGGAGGCCTGGTATAGCGTTAAAGTTAAAGGCCATGTTGAAAAAGTAAAAGAAGTCCTTGAGGGATTAAGAAGCTAAACTAATTTTTTAAAATCTGGAAAATAGAATAAAAACTCTCCTTTATCGTAAGTATTTTAGATAAAGGAGATATTTTTATGCAATTGGATGAAATAATTCAAAAGAGACGTTCTTACCGGAATATTATTCCGTTTAATATGGATAAAAAACTGATCGACGAACTGAGTAAAGCGGCATCGCTTGCCCCTTCTTGCGCGAATAACCAGCCCTGGCGGTATATTTTTGTATATGACATGAAAAAGCATGAAGAAATAAACAGCGCCCTGTCCCGTGGAAATGCATGGGCGCATCATGGCGGAATGTATATTGTGGCATTCAGTAAAAAAGAGCTTGATTGTGATAACGAGAGTAGGGCTTATTACAGCTTTGGTACAGGGATGTCATTCGCTTTTATGATGTTAAAAGCCACGGAGCTCGGCCTGGTAGTTCATCCGATGGCTGGATACGATGAGCAGAAAGTTAGAGAAATTTTGAATATACCTTCTGAATACTCGGTGATTACTGTTGCGGCTGTGGGTAAATTGGCTGAAGAATTCCAGCCATTTTTAAACGAGAAACAGATTGAGCAGGAGAAAACAAGGCCCCAGAGGTTAAAACCGGAGGAATTTGCTTTTCATAACAGCTTTAAAGAATAATTCCCGCTTAGCAATACTGAGCGGGAATATATTGATTTGAGTTCCTGGGTTATTCAATACCTTCAGTAAATTCTCCATTGATAATAATTATATCATAATCGAACCTGGAAGGATCACTTTTGCTCATATGAAACGGGTTCCTGGATGGACCTGGTCCGCGTACACCATCTTTGCCATTTGTTTGAAAAACAAAATTCTGACCATCAGGAGAAGCTCTATATATCCATATATTTCCCCACGAGTCTCTTGTAGGTGGATTTTCAAGGTGAGCAACTGAAATACATTTAATCATATCTGTTCCATCCCCTATTGGATATTTTTCATAATCAGCATAATACGCATATATAGCTGAGGAAATTGACCTCATGTATCCCACGGTTTCCTCTAATTTCATATCATCGGCCAAAGCACCTGATATTCCACCTTCACCCGAATAAAACTTTGCGAATTCTTCCTCGTTGATGGTTATATTATCAACTCGTTCAAAATGTGCTGTTCCTTTTTCAAAAGTAACCACCATCTTGTTTTCGCTGAATTCAGGAATGTTATATACAAAATCGACCGTTTTCTCACTAATTGGAACCTTGATTGTCAATATTTTCCCTTCAAGAGTATATTTGCCGGCGATATTGGTACTATCAGCGCTCTGAATAGCTTTGCCGTCATCGCTGAACCGGAAAAAGACGCCCATTTCTCCCGCATACTCTTTTCCATCTTTAATGAATTTGGTTTGTTTCCAGGTACCCTGTAAGTTTTTCTCACAAAGCTCATTCGGATCACCACATGCGATTAATAATAGTGAAACAATGCTGATTAATAATAGAAATTTTTTCATAAGATACTCCTTCAATTATGTCTTAAATTGGATTTTATCTACATTCTCCGAAAAACTGACCATCGATGATTATTATGTCATAGTCGAACCTGAAAGGATCATCAGGGTGTATAACCTCTTTAAACCGTGGACCTGATGGTCCTGGTATACCATCTCTGCCATATGATTTGATCGTATATTTTTGATCTTCACCGATTATATAGATCCACTGGTTACCCCATGCATCTGTTCGCGGTGGATTCTCAAGGTGAGCGATGGAAATGTAATCCAGCATATCATTTGCTTCTCCTGTGGGATATGCTCCATTGTCTACCCGATATGCACCCAAAGCCCTGGCAAGCGATATTATATCGTTAGTCGTTTGTTTACATTTTTCTTCCTGTGGGTTACTGCATGCAAAAAACAACAGAGGAACAATAACAAAAAACAATAAATATTTTTTCATAAGCTTCTTTCCTTGATAGTTCTCATTATATTAAGGGTTACTCGACTAGATTTATATAACCACTACAATCACGTATAAAAGTTCCACAGGAGATTATATAATCATAATCCCATCGATGTGGATCAGACGGATTAATAAACTTTTGAAATCTGCTAAATTCAGGCCCGGGTTTTCCATCTTTTCCATATGAGACTAAAATATAAGTCAATTGATCTGTTTTATAAAACCATAAGTTCCCCCAGGCGTCTCTCCAGGGCGCATCAGGTAAACAATCTGTAGATATTGCTTTTAGCATATCAACAGCATTTCCTGGAGGATATTTCTTGTGGTCATAGTAATAAGCTCCTAGTCCTGAAGCGAGCATCCTTAAATATATTTCATTTCTCTCACATATACTCGCCTGGATGTAATCAGCTTGAGTTCCTGGAGCGCTTTCGTAGATTATAGTTGGTGGGATTATATCCCTTGAGAGACCCAGGGCAGTAAATTCTTCATCTGAAATAGTTTTTTGGTCTACCTTCTTAAAAGAGTACAACTGATGATTGTATTTAGCCTCCATTTCATCTCCCCTGAATTTACTGATCTTATAATGAATCTCGTTATATGAGTTATCACTGGCGATTATCAGAAACACGTTGTTTATAATGATTTGATATATTCCTGCTAGTTTCATCCCGCTTTGGTTGATAATAAACCTCCCGTCTTCACTAAACCTCAGTAAAGATTTACTGCTGATAGACTTCTCATCTAAACCGGCTTTGATTTTTACAAGAATCCATGTTCCCTCAAGGTTTTCCGGGACAATGGCGCAGGGATTGGTGTAACAGCTTGAAAGGAATATAAGAGTAATATCAAAGATAACATAGCATTTTTTCATACAGCAACTCGTGAAAATTTATATTATTAACATGTGAGCCATTAATGTATATATTTAATATACTATGAAATGCGCGGTAAAACAAATAAAATAAGATGGATATTCTAGGTAAATAAGAAAATGGTGGACGGTAGCGGGATCGAACCGCCGACCTCTGCCTTGCGAAGGCAGCGCTCTCCCAGCTGAGCTAACCGCCCACACCATCGTTGGAGAATCTACCCTTTTAGGGGTAAAAAATCAAGACATCAATTATAACGGATTATATAAATCCCGTTTGCCTGTTACAGGATATCAGGTTATCATTGATTCAATAACCGATGGAGGAATGCTATGGTCGAGAAAAACCCCCAGGCCCCGGCGAAGAAACCCGTGCCGGTAAAGCCGAAACCTGAAACCCCCGCGCCGGAACCGAGAAAGTTGAATTATAAACTTATCGGTATTGTACTGGCTGCGGCTGTTGTTGTCATAATATTATTTATGGTTTTTAAAGGTGGTGAGAGTGTGGA